>NZ_JCAFTA010000008.1:0-249127 GCF_059369815.1 Stenotrophomonas sp. YJH_SMC_27
GTGGAACCACCCGATCCCATCCCGAACTCGGAAGTGAAACGCAGCTGCGCCGATGGTAGTGTGGCTCAAGCCATGCGAGAGTAGGTCATCGCCAGGGTTTACACCCAAAACCCCGCTGCTCACGCAGCGGGGTTTTTCTTTGTGCGTAGCAAACGCCGGTAGTGCCGGCCGCTGGCCGGCAACCCGATGGCGTTACATCGCCCGGTAGATCCACGCCATGCGTGGATACCCCCTGCGAGGAGCAGCGGTGCCAACCAAGGTTGGCCGCCACCAACAGCAGGCCCACACAGCAATCGGTTGCCGGCCAGCGGCCGGCAACTTTGTGCGCGGTAAACACCGGGTAGTGCCGGCCGCTGGCCGGCAACCCGATGGCATTACATCGCCCGGTAGATCCACGCCATGCGTGGATACCCCCTGCGAGGAGCAGCGGTGCCAACCAAGGTTGGCCGCTACCAACAGCAGGCCCACACAGCAATCGGTTGCCGGCCAGCGGCCGGCACTACCAGGGGCAGGTCACGCATAAAAAGACGGCGCCCTGCGGGCGCCGTCCTCATCCACTCGCTTGGCAGACCCTGATCAGGCGGCCCGCGGGACCTCGTGTGCTTCCTGCTGGCGGAAGACCGACACCGCTTCAGTCAGCGTCCCAGCCTGCGACTGCAGCTCACGTGCGGCAGCGGTGGCCTCCTCCACCAGCGCCGCATTCTGCTGCGTGGCCTGATCCATCTGCACCACGGTCTGGTTGATCTGCTCGATGCCAACCGACTGCTCCTGAGATGCCGCCGAGATCTCGTGCATCAGGTGGCTGACATTCTCAACGCCCCCGACAATGCCCTGCATCCGCTGGCCCGCATCGGCCACCAGCTGGGCACCTTCGCCCACCTGGCGACCCGCCTCATCGATCAGCTTCTTGATTTCCTGTGCGGCGGCGGCGGAGCGCTGCGCCAGCACGCGCACCTCGCTGGCCACCACCGCGAAGCCGCGGCCCTGCTCGCCGGCACGGGCGGCCTCCACTGCCGCGTTGAGCGCGAGGATATTGGTCTGGAAGGCGATGCCATCGATCACGCCAGTGATGTCGCCGATCCGCTTCGAGGCTCCCTCGATCGCCTGCATGGTGTCGACGACCCGCTGCATGGCGACGTTGCCGTCGCTGGCGGCGCTCTGGGTGGTGATTGCCAGCTGGCTCGCCTCGCGCGCATGGGCAGCGTTCTGGCGCACGGTGGCGGTCAGCTCTTCCATCGAAGCGGCGGTTTCCTGCAGGTGCGCTGCCTGGCGCTCGCTGCGCTCGGACAGCGCGCCATTGCCCGCAGCGATTTCGCTCGCAGCGGTGCTGATCGAGGACGCGCACTGCTGGATACGGCCCACCATGCGCGCCAGCTGGCCGGCGGTGGCGTTGGCATCGCGCTGGATCGCGGCAAAGGCGCCGTGATACTCACCATGCATGCGTCGATCGAGGTCGCCGCTGGCCAGCGCCGAGAGCATCTGCCGCACCTCGTCAACCGTACTGCCCAACGTATCCAGCAACTGGTTGATGCCACCGGTGAGGCCATCGAGGAAGCTGGCACCTTCGGTTGCCTGCAGGCGCTGGTCGAGGTCGCCGGCGGCGGCGGCCGCGACGATGCCGGCGACGGCGTTCTCCAACGCGAGCTCATGGGTACGGTCATGCCACTCCACGGCGAAGCCCAGGCGCACGCCCTGTGCGTCGAAGACCGGAGTAACCACCTGTGCGAAGTGCACCGGGCCGATCTGTACCTTGCCGTTGTGGCTGACCTGCAGGCCATTGAGGATGGCGCGGATCCGGTCCGGGTTGGCGTGGAAGCGATGGATGCTGCTACCGACCAGGCGCTCGGCATCGAAATCGGGGAAGGCCTGGCGCAACGTTGCCTGCTGGTTACGCAGCAGGGCCACCACCGAGCGGTTCACGTAGCGGATCACGTGATCGTTGTCGGCAATCATCATCGCGGTGCGCGAGGCATCGAGGGCCTGGCGGATCTGCGCGTTCTCGGCGTGTGCCTCCGCTTCGCGTCCACGCTGGGCCTGCACATGGCGTGCGGTGTCGGCCAGCGCATGGGCCAGCGAACCTGGTGCGTAGGCGGTGGTGTCAGCATGTGCACCAAGATCGGCGCCGGTGGCGATGTCGCGCGCCAGCGCGGCCAGCCGGCGGGGACCGTGGCCGAGTGCTTCGGTCTGCTGGCGGAGCCGCAGTGCGACCTGGCCAAGGAACAGGGTCAGGCCGGCCAGCATCGCGGCCTGCAGCAGCGCCGGCCACAGCGCAGTACCGTCCAGCAGCGGTGCCAGCAGGGAGAGCGTACCGACGCCACCGGCCAGCCACACCGGAAGGCGATCACGGTGGCCCAGCAGCACGCCCAGCAGCAGGGCAATCGGCAATGCCGGTGACAGGCTGATGATCGCGCACAACACGGCCAGCTGCAGCGACAACAGCAACGCCAGACCGTTGCGGGCGACGGCCCGGCCCGCCTGGGGGCCGCCCAACCACGCGGCTGGCAATACGGCGACGGCCGCCAACGCGGCGGCTTGTGCCTGCGGCCCACGCAGCGCCAGCACCAGGGCAGCCATAGCCAATATCCCGCTGCCGATCAGCAGGCGGCGGTCAGCGCGGCGCGCGAGCTGCTGCAGATGCGGCAGGCGGGCGGTATCGGGGGGACGGGAGGATGCAACGGACATCGGCGACTCCTGGGTCAGCTAAAGACAACGGCCACGCCGCAACGCACGCAGCAGGGCGTGACGAGGGCGGGTGCCGGGAATTCGGGGAATGCGACGCGATCAGCGACGGGCAGACGTGGCACCGTGGCCACATCCTGTGGATGACGGTGCAGCAGAGCGGGCATGCGGACTTCCTTGCAGGACCAGACACACGCCGCAGGCCCGACCGGGTCCGCGTGCGGCGGGCGCAGGGGCCCGCAACTGATGTATCGGCCGCAACTGCGCGGAGTGAAGTGCGCGGACGCCGCGACTCAGCCGGCGTTGTCGTTGCTGAAGAAGTGCAGTATCACGTCTGCGATCTGTTCCGGGTTTTCCATGTGCAGGTGATGGTTGCCGGGAAACACCGCCAGCCGCCCGTTGCGCAGGTGCTGCAGGCGCTCGCTGCGCATCGGCTCGGGGTAGTAGGACTGCGCAGGCGTGGCATAGATTACCTGCGTCGGGCAGGCGATGGCCTGCAGCAGGTTGTCGATCTGGCCTTCGCTGAGGCGGATCGCGGTGGGCAGCATCAGCCGCGGATCGCTGCACCAGCGGTAGCCGCCCTCGACCGGTTCCACGCCCCGCTCGACCAGCAGCCGTGCGCATCCTTCGCTGAGCTGGTTGGTCATCATCCGCGCACGGATCGGCGCGGCCAGGTCAGGGAACACGCGCAACTGCTTGCGTGCCAGTCCCCGCGTGGCGTTTACATGTTCACGCAGACGGTTGGCCGTTTCTTCCTCGGGGCCACGCAGGCCGCCCAGTGCTTCGATCGCCACCAGCCGCTCGACGCGGTCGCTGACCGAGGCGGTGAGACTGGCGATGCCGGCGCCCATTGAATGACCGAGCAGACTGAAGCGGTCCCAGCCCAGCGCGTCGGCGACATCGAGTACGTGGCAGATCGCGGCGGCCGTGGTGTAGCTGGCACCGGCCGGCAGGTGCGCGCTGTGGCCATGCCCGGGCAGGTCGATGGCCACCAGCTGCAACGGCGACAGGTGCGGCGCCAGCGGCACGAAGCTGGCCGCATTGTCGAGCCAGCCATGCAGGGCCAGCACGCGCGGGCCGTCGCCGTGATTGCGCAGGCCGGCGACGCGCGCGCCACCGACCTCCAGTTCAAACGGCTGCAGACTCATGCCAGCGAGGCCACGGCCAGCCGCGCCAGGGCGCGAGCGTGTTCCGGATCGGCGTTGAGGCAGGGGATGTAGCGCATCGTCGCGCCGCGCTCGGCCAGCGTCTCGGTGAAGCCCAGCGCCACTTCCTCCAGCGTTTCCAGGCAATCGGTGGCAAAGCCCGGGCAGACCACGTCGATCTGCTTCACGCCGGATTCGGCCAGCGCCCACAGGCTGGGCTCGGCATACGGCTGCAGCCAGCGCTCGCGGCCGAAGCGCGACTGGTAACCCATCTGCCAGTCGTCCCTGCCCAGACCCAGTGCGTGGGCGATGGCCTGCGCGCTTGCCTCGCAGCGCTGCGGATACGGGTCGCCCGCGTCGGCCAGGCGCTGTGGGATGCCATGGAAGGAGAACATCAGTTTCCGGCCGCGACCGTGCTGCTCCCAGTAGCGGCGGATCGATCCGGCCACGGCCTCGACCCAGCCTGGATCGACCGAGTAATCGCGCACCAGGCTGACGGTTACGCCTGGGTTGCGGCGCTGCCACGCATCGACGCGGTCTTCGACCGAGGCGGTGGTGGTGGTGGAGTACTGCGGGTACAGCGGCAGCACCACGATGCGGCGCGCGCCGTCGGCTGCCAGGCGGTCGAGCTCGCTGGCCAGCGCCGGTTCGCCGTAACGCATCGCATGGCGCACTGTCAGGGTCGGCAACAGGGCCTGCATGGCCTGCGCCAGCTGGCGTGTATGCACCATCAGCGGTGAGCCGTCGGGCAGCCAGACCTGGGCGTACTTGGCCGCCGAACGACTGCTGCGCAGGGGCAGGATCAGTCCGCGCAGCAGCGGCTGCCACAGCAGTGGCGGGATCGCGACCACGCGGCGGTCGGACAGGAATTCGGCCAGGTAACGGCGTACGGCGGGGGCCGTCGGCGTCTCGGGCGTGCCTAGGTTGACCGCCAGCACGGCGGTATCGGGTGCGTCGAGCATGGGCGGTATTGTCGCCGATCCGGCGCCGTGCCGGGATGCAGGGTTCGGATTGCAGGCATAGCGCGCATCAATGTGAGCAGGGAACGCTCATTGGGGATTCATGACAACGCTACTAATTTCAGTCACTTGCTATATCTTCCTATGGACTGACTTCTGGAGCCTGCCATGCGTCGCCCGATCCAAGCCCTGCTGATCGCCGCCAGCCTGCTGTCCAGCCAGGCCATGGCCGGACCGCAGGAAGACCAGCGTGCGCGCAATGCCGTGCGCGTGCTTGCTGAAATCCAGGAAATCCCCGAACAGGGCATTCCGGACAAACTGCTCGACGAAGGCCGCGCGGTCATCGTCATTCCCGACACGATCAAGGCCGGTCTGGTCATTGGTGGTCGTCGTGGCCACGGCCTGATGTCGGTGCGCATGCCCAACGGCGCCTGGTCCAATCCGGTGTTCGTGAAGCTGACCGGCGGCAGCATCGGCTTCCAGGCCGGCGTGCAGTCCTCGGACGTGGTGCTGGTGTTCCGCAACGACCGCAGCCTGGACAACCTGGTCAATGGCAAGTTCACGCTGGGCGCCGATGCCGGTGTCGCCGCCGGCCCGGTCGGCCGCAATGCCGCCGCTGCCACCGACGGCCAGCTGAAGGCCGAGATCTGGTCCTGGTCGCGCGCGCGCGGCCTGTTTGCCGGCGTCGCGCTGGATGGTGCGGTGCTGCAGATCGATGATGCCGCCAATCTGGATGCCTACGGCAGCAACACCACGCCGCGCATGATCTTCGAAGGCCGCGCTGCCGGTTCGCCGTCGATGGATGTGGTGGCCTTCCGTGACCGCCTGGAAGAGGCCACCTACGCTGCACGCAGCAACCGCAGCGGCAACGGCAGCGCACCGCGTCCGGCAGCGGCCCCGGCGGTTGCGCCGGCGCCTGTTCAGGCAGCACCGGCCGCCCCGGCGGAAGCCA
The DNA here is from genome assembly GCF_059369815.1 of Stenotrophomonas sp. YJH_SMC_27. Classification (NCBI taxonomy): domain Bacteria; kingdom Pseudomonadati; phylum Pseudomonadota; class Gammaproteobacteria; order Lysobacterales; family Lysobacteraceae; genus Stenotrophomonas; species Stenotrophomonas sp. YJH_SMC_27. The sequence continues at coordinate 5,736 of NZ_JCAFTA010000008.1, forward strand.
CCACGGCGCCGCTGCAGAACGTGCCGCAGACCCCGCCACCGCAGCAGCAGGGCTTCCAGCCGGTCAATGACGGCGAAATCCGCACGGAAACGCTGGGCGGGAACTGACTTTCGTCACGCGCGCCGGCTTACAGCCGGTGCGCTATGCTCGACAGCCTGATCACTAACGTAACGAGCGTCTTTATGGGCAGTTTCAGCATCTGGCATTGGTTGGTCGTGCTGGCCATCGTCCTGCTGGTGTTCGGCACCAAGCGCCTGACCAGTGGCGCCAAGGACCTCGGCTCGGCGGTCAAGGAATTCAAGAAGGGCATGCGCGACGACGACAAGCCGAACGCGCAGCTGGGCGACGAGTCGCGCAGCCAGGATGCCTCGCGCACCGTGCAGGACGAGCACGACCGCAACCCACGCTGATCCGGAGCGGTCGCGGTGTTCGATATCGGCTTCAGCGAACTGCTGGTGATTGCCGTGGTCGCTCTGGTGGTGCTCGGTCCCGAGCGCCTGCCCAAGGCGGCCCGCTTCGCCGGCCTGTGGGTGCGTCGTGCCCGCAACCAGTGGGATTCGGTGAAACAGGAACTGGAGCGCGAACTGCACGCCGAAGAGATCAAGCGGCAGATGCAGGACGTGCGCCAAGGCATGCAGGACACCGAGAACCAGCTGCGCGCCAGTGGCGAAGCGCTCCGTCGCCAGGCCCAGCAGGCGCGGCAGCAGGGCGACGATCTGGCGCAGGAAGTGCGAGCACCGGCGCAGGCCGATCTGCCGCCGCACATGATTGCCCAGCCCGGCGTGGACCCACCGGCCCAGGCTGGCGCCGTTGCCGGGGCGGCTGCAGACGCGCCCGCTGAAGCAGCCGCGACACCGCCGCCGCAGAGCACGGAGCGCCAGCCATGAGTGAACAGGATTTCGGCGAAAGCTCGCTGGTCGAGCATCTGGTGGAACTGCGCGGCCGCCTGGTGCGCGCATTGCTGGGCCTGGGCGTGGTGCTGCTGGCGCTGCTGCCGTTTACCCAGAAGCTGTACAACGCACTGGCCGAACCGCTGGTGTCGCAGCTGCCGAACGGGCAGACGATGATCGCCACCAACCCGGCCGGCGCCTTCTTCGCCCCGCTGAAGCTGACCTTCTTCGTCGCCCTGTTCGTGGCGGTGCCGTGGCTGCTGTACCAGTTGTGGGCGTTTGTTGCCCCGGGCCTGTACGCGCGTGAGAAACGCCTGGCCGTACCGCTGCTGGTGTCGTCGGTGCTGCTGTTCTACATCGGCTGCGCCTTCGCCTACTTCCTGGTGCTGCCGGCGGTGTTCCACTTCCTCACCACCTTCAGCCCGGACGTGATCGCGATCACCCCGGATGCGAACGCCTACCTGGATTTCGTGCTGGCGATCTTCTTCGCCTTCGGCGGCAGCTTCGAACTGCCGGTGGCGATGGTGATCCTGGTGCTGCTGGGCTGGGTGACGCCGCAGCAGTTCAAGGAAGGCCGTGGCTACGCAATCGTCGGCATCTTCGTGGTAGCCGCAGTGCTGACTCCGCCGGACGTGGTCTCGCAGCTGATGCTGGCGATCCCGATGTGCCTGCTGTACGAGCTGGGCATCCACGCCGCGCGCTGGCTGGTGCCGTCGTCGGTAGTGAAGAAACCCGCCGCGTGATGCGGTAGCGCCGGGCCATGCCCGGCGTGCGGGGTGCGATGTGATGCCACCGCCGGGCATGGCCCGGCGCTCCCGGTGGGACCGGTCAGGCGTGGAACACGTCGCTCGAGGTCGGCGTGGTCGGGATCGGCGGCGCTGCACGGCTGCCGCGATGCACGAACATCTGCTTCCACGCGGCGTAGACCGCACCGACGTACAGCGGCATCAGCACCGTGGTCAGTACCAGCTGGGCGATGAAGGCCGCAGCCAGCGGACCACCGATCAGCATTGCGATCTGGATCACGATCACGAACAGGATGTACATGCAGAACGCGGCGATCAGGCCGAGTGCGGCGAACACGATCATCGCGCCGATGTTTTCGATGCAGCCCTGCAGGCTCAGGCGCAGCGCATGCATGCCGCTCTGCTTGTCGAACACCACCAGCGCCGGCTGGGTGAACATCGCCAGCGACAGCGCCACCGCGCTCAGGAACACCAGCAGCATCCACAGCGCAATGCGCTTTGCCGGCAGGTTGGCGACCAGCGCGGCGGCATCGTCCGGCTTGATCTGCTGGCCACTGCGGCTGATCTCTTCCATCTTGGTCATGACCTCGCTGAAGGCGGTGAAGCCCTCGCGACCGATCATCATGAACAGCAGCGCGCCCAGCAGCAGTACCGCCAGCACTTGGATCGCCAGCGGCACCAGCAGGTGGCTGACGCGGTGGTCGCGGATCGGCTGCAGCAAGTGCGAGGCCAGGCCCGGGCGGCCTTCGTCGATCTCGCCCACGGCGTAGAGCATGCCGCCGAACATGATCGGCGAGATGGCCAGGGTCATCAGCTGCACGGCCATGCCTGCCGCGCCGGGAATCAGCGTGGACAACAGGGTGACCAGCCAGCTCACCAGCAGCCAGGCCAGGCCGATCCGGGCCAGCTGCAGCGGCGCACGCCGGTACAGGGAGAACGTATCCAGCAACCACTGGGCGCCCGCCGAAGCCGGCAGCTTGCGAATCTCTTTCATGGACATCCGGGAGGGACAGGAGGGGCCGGGCGGCTGCCCGTGCCGCCGATTATCCCTGTTTTGCCATCGGCTGGGCTGAAGACAGCCGCGCCTGGCGCACGAAACGGCGCAACAGCTGGCGGGCCAGCGGCGCGGCGCTGACTGCGCGCTCGATGGTGCGGGCGCAGCCGCCGTGGCGACCGATGCAGTCGGCGCGGGCACGCACGTAGCCGCGCATGTGGTGGGTGGCGAATTCCGGATGGAACTGCACCCCCCAGGCGTGGCGGCCCCAGCGGAATGCATGGCAGCCATCCAGCGGCGAGCGTGCCAGCACCTGGGCACCCTCGGGCGCACGCAGCACGGTCTGCAGGTGGGTGGCGTGGGCGGCGAAATGCTGCGGCAGGCCCTGGAACAACGGGTCCTGTGCCGCCTGCGGCTGCAGTTCCAGTTCGATCGTGCCGGACTCGCGGCCAGCCGGGTTGTAGGCCACCTCGCCCCCCAGCGCATGGGCCAGCAACTGATGGCCATAGCAGATGCCGAACACTGGCAGACCGGCGTGGGCAGTCTGGCGCAGCCATGCGGCGCTACGCTCGCTCCAGTCGGCGTGGTCGGTGACGAAGGCGGCCGAGCCGGTCACCAGCACGCCAGCAAAGGCATGCGGATCGGGCAGGGCATCACCGTGTTCGACATCGACCACCACCGTCTCGTGTTCTTCCAGTCCGGCGGCGACGCGAATCCAGTGTGGAAAGCGCCCATAGCGGCGCAGCGGCGGCACCGGTCGGCCGGTTTCAACGATCAGGAACGGGGCTGGATTCATCCGGGGGCGGCAGTACTGACAGGACTTCCTCGATTGTAGTCAGCCCCTGCGCCACCTTTTCAAGCCCGGCCTGGCGCAGGGTCCGCAGCCCTTCAGCACGTGCGGCACGGCTGAAACCGGCCAGATCCATGTCGGCGCGGATCTGCCCGCGAAGCCGCGAGCCCAATGGCAGCAACTCATACAGGCCGATGCGGCCAAGGAATCCGGTGCGCCGGCACTCCAGGCAGCCAACCGGCCGACAGGGCGTGGCGGCATCTGGATATGCGCCATCGCTATCAGCCAGCACCGCCCAGTCGGCAGCACCAAGGGTGTGCGGCTGCTTGCAGTGCGGGCACAGCGTGCGCACCAGGCGCTGGGCGAGGATGCCGTTGAGGGTGCTGGCGAGCAGGTAGTGCGGCACGCCCAGGTCGAGCAGGCGGGTGACCGCCGAGGGCGCGTCGTTGGTATGCAGGGTGGACAGCACCAGGTGGCCGGTCAGCGAGGCCTGGACCGCCATCTGCGCGGTCTCCAGGTCGCGGATCTCGCCGATCATGATGATGTCCGGGTCCTGCCGCAGCAGGGTGCGCACGCCGCTGGCGAAGTCCAGGTCGATGTTGGCCTGCACCTGCATCTGGTTGAACTCCGGCGCGATCATCTCGATCGGGTCCTCCACCGTGCACACGTTCACGTCCGGCGTGGCCAGCCGCTTCAGCGTGGAATACAGGGTGGTGGTCTTGCCCGAGCCGGTTGGACCGGTGACCAGCACGATGCCGTGCGGCCGCTCGACCAGCGCATTCCAGCCGGCGACCTCCTGCGGGCTGAAACCGAGCTGGTCGATGCTCTTGAACGCGGCATCCGGGTCGAAGATGCGCATCACGCACTTCTCGCCGAAGGCGGTGGGCATGGTCGACAGGCGCATCTCGACCTCGCGGCCACCCGGCGAGCGGGTCTTGATGCGGCCATCCTGCGGGCGCCGCCGCTCGGCCAGGTCCATGCGGCCGAGCACCTTGATACGGCTGACCACCGCGGTCATCACCGCTGGCGGCACCTCGAACACCTTGTGCAGCACGCCGTCGATGCGGAAGCGCATGCGGCCCATCTCGCGACGCGGCTCCAGATGGATGTCCGAGGCGCGCTGTTCGTAGGCGTACTGCAGCAGCCAGTCGACGATGTGCACGATGTGCTGGTCGTCGGCATTGACGTCGCCGGTGCGGCCCAGCTCGACCAGCTGCTCGAAGCTGGGCAGGGTGGTGTTGGCCTCGCCGCGGACGTCGCCGCGCGCGCCACGCACCGAACGGGTCACCCCGTAGAACTCCATGGTGTAGCGGTGCAGGTCCAGCGGATTGACCACCGCCAGCTCGATGCGGCGGCGGGTCAGGTGCTGCAGGTCACGACGCCATTCCTGCACCAGCGGCTCGCTGGTGGCCACCAGCACCCGTTCGGCATCCACTGCCAGCGGCAGGAAGCGGTGGCGACGGGCATAGGCGTGGGAGACCAGCGCGGTGACCGCAGCGACGTCGACCCGGGTCGGATCGATGCGCAGGTAGCGGTTGCCGGTGCGTTGGGCCAGCCATTCGGTCAGGCGTTCCAGGGTCAGTTCGCCGCCGTCGCGGGTGGCCAGCTTGAGGTTGGACAGCAGCACCAGCGGGTGCACTTCACTGGCATTGCGCGCGCCCTGTGCAGAAAACCGCATGCGCTCGCCCTCGTGCTCGGCGACCAGGCCGTCGGCCAGCAGCGCCGCACCCACCTGCTCGAAATGCAGGCGGCCCCACGGCAGCGGGACGCCGCCTGGCTCGCCGGGCGTGCCCACCGGCAGCCGATGTTCCATCTGCCTGCTCCTCCCGGGTACGGAATGCCCCGCAGGTCGGCCGTTATACTAGCGCACCCCCTTGCCGGCCAAGACTCGTACGCATGTCCGCGACCCCGACCGTTCCGATCACCTTCCAGGGCCTGATCCAGACCCTGAACCAGTTCTGGGCCCAGCAGGGCTGCGTGCTCATCCAGCCGCTCGACCTGGAGGTGGGTGCCGGTACCTTCCACCCGGCCACCTTCCTGCGTGCGATCGGGCCGGAAAGCTGGAATGCGGCCTACGTGCAGCCGTCGCGGCGCCCGACCGATGGCCGTTACGGTGAGAACCCGAACCGCCTGCAGCGCTACTACCAGTACCAGGTGGCGATGAAGCCGGCGCCGGACAACATCCAGCAGTTGTACCTGGATTCGCTGAAGGCACTGGGCATCGATCCGCTGGTGCACGACCTGCGCTTCGTCGAGGACAACTGGGAATCGCCGACGCTGGGCGCGTGGGGCCTCGGCTGGGAAGTCTGGCTCAACGGCATGGAAGTGACCCAGTTCACCTACTTCCAGCAGGCCGGTGGCCTGGAATGCCGCCCGGTGCTGGGCGAGATCACCTATGGTCTCGAGCGCCTGTGCATGTACCTGCAGAACTGCGACAACGTCTACGACCTGGTCTGGACCTACGGCCCGGACGGCCAGCCGGTGACCTACGGCGACGTCTACCACCAGAACGAGGTGGAGCAGAGCACCTACAACTTCGAATACGCCGACGTGGAAGAAATGTTCCACCGTTTCGACGCCTGCGAGCGCGAAGCGCAGAAGCTGGTGGAAGTAGGCCTGCCGCTGCCGGCCTACGAGCAGGTGATGAAGGCCAGCCACACCTTCAACCTGCTCGATGCGCGCCGGGCGATCAGCGTGACCGAGCGCCAGCGCTACATCCTGCGGGTGCGCGCACTGGCCCAGGCGGTGGCCAAGGCGTATTACGAACAGCGCGAGAAGCTGGGCTTCCCGGGCGCGAAGAAGGCCTGAAGGCCGCGCTCTCCCCCTTACTCCGGGGCGCCGGACGCGTCGCGCGCTGCGCCCCCACCACAGGATTGAAACGATGAGCCAACTGTCCCCCCTGCTGATTGAACTGGGCACCGAAGAGTTGCCGGTCAAGGCGCTGCCGGGCCTGGCCCAAGCCTTCTTTGACGGTGTTGTCGAAGGCCTGCGCAAGCGTGGCATCGCGCTGGAACTGGGCGATGCGCGCCCGCTGTCCACCCCGCGCCGCCTGGCCGTGCTGCTGCCGGGCGTCGGCCTGGAACAGCCGGAACAGCACAGCGAAGTGCTGGGCCCGTACCTGAACATCGCGCTGGACGCCGAAGGCCAGCCGACCAAGGCCCTGCAGGGCTTCGCCGCCAAGGCCGGGATCGACTGGACCGCGCTGGAGAAGACCACCGACAACAAGGGTGAGCGCTTCGTGCACCGCGCAGTGACCCCGGGCGCGAGCACCGCCAGCCTGCTGCCGGAGATCCTGCGCGAGGCGATCGCGGCGATGCCGATTCCCAAGCCGATGCGCTGGGGCGATCACGCCTGGGGTTTCGCGCGCCCGGCGCACTGGCTGGTGCTGCTGCACGGTGCCACTGTGGTCGAGGCCGAACTGTTCGGCCTGCAGGCCGGCCGTGTCAGCCGTGGCCACCGCTTCCACCACGACCAGGCCGTGTCGCTGGCACAGCCGCAGGACTACGTTGAAGCGCTGCGCGCCGCGTTCGTGCTGGTCGATCCGAGCGAGCGCCGCGCACGCATCGTCGCCGAGGTCGAAGCTGCCGCAGCCAAGGCCGGTGGCAGTGCCCGCATCACCGAGGACAACCTGGAGCAGGTGGTGAACCTGGTCGAATGGCCGTCGGCAGTGCTGTGCAGCTTCGAGCCCGCGTTCCTGGCGGTGCCGCAGGAAGCGCTGATCGAGACGATGGAAATCAACCAGAAGTTCTTCCCCGTGCTGGATGCGGCCGGCACGCTGACCGAGAAGTTCATCGGCATTGCCAACATCGAGTCGAAGAACGTGGCCGAAGTGGCCAAGGGCTACGAGCGGGTGATCCGCCCGCGCTTCGCCGATGCCAAGTTCTTCTTCGACGAGGATCTGAAGCAGGGCCTGGTGTCGATGGGTGAGGGCCTGAAGACGGTGACCTACCAGGCCAAGCTGGGCAGCGTGGCCGACAAGGTGGCGCGCGTGGCCGCACTGGCCGAAGTGATCGCAGCCCAGGTCGGTGCCGATCCGGCGCAGGCCAAGCGGGCTGCCGAGCTGGCCAAGAACGACCTGCAGTCGCGCATGGTCAACGAATTCCCGGAACTGCAGGGCATCGCCGGCCGCCACTACGCCGTGGCAGGTGGTGAATCGGCCGAGGTTGCGCTGGCCATCGACGAGGCCTACCAGCCGCGCTTCGGTGGTGATGACATCGCGCTGTCGCCGCTGGGCAAGGTGCTGGCCATCGCCGAACGCGTGGATACGCTGGCCGGTGGTTTTGCTGCAGGCCTGAAGCCGACCGGCAACAAGGACCCGTTCGCCCTGCGCCGCAACGCGCTGGGCCTGGCCCGCACGATCATCGAAAGCGGCTTCGAGCTGGACCTGCGCGCGCTGCTGGCCAGTGCCAACGCCGGCCTGGCCGCGCGCAACGTGCAGGCCGACATCGGCGAACTGTACGACTTCATCCTTGACCGCCTGAAGGGCTACTACGCTGACAAGGGCGTGCCGGCCACGCACTTCAACGCCGTGGCGGAGCTGAAGCCCGCCTCGCTGTATGACTTTGACCGCCGCCTGGATGCGATCGGCACCTTCGCCGCGCTGCCGGAAGCCGAAGCGCTGGCCGCGGCCAACAAGCGTATCCGCAACATCCTGCGCAAGGCCGAGGGCGAGATCCCGGCCCAGATCGACCCGGCACTGCTGCAGGAAGATGCCGAGCGCGCGCTGGCTGAGGCGGTCACCGCGGCCATCGATGACACCGGCGCCAGCCTGCACCAGAAGGATTACGTGGCCGTGCTGGCGCGCCTGGCGCGCCTGCGCCCGCAGGTCGACGCGTTCTTCGATGGCGTGATGGTCAACGCGGAGGATCCGGCGCTGCGTGGCAACCGCCTGGCGCTGCTGACGATGCTGGGCGAGCGCCTGGGCAAGGTGGCGGCGATCGAGCATCTGTCGAGCTGACGCCCGTATCGGTAGTGCCGGCCGCTGGCCGGCACTACCGGAACATCGCCGGCGGATGTCCATCGGGATCATCGCCGTCGCCGCACGCGACGTCGGCATCCTCGCGTGCGATCCCGATGATCGCCACAAAGGCGCGTATTTTGACCGCCACTTAACAACCGATCTCCAACGACGTGATGCATTTCGCATCGTCACCTCCGGTCGGTATGCTGTGCCGCATGCAGCCAAAGAAATACGCCCTGCCGCTGATGGTCCTGTCGCTGGCCGCCACCTCCGTGGCCCACGCGCGCGGCACCATCGACAAGGTGGACATCAAGGGATTGGACAAGGGCGACGACGCCGCAATCATCGAGAACATCCAGGAATCGCTGTCGCTGTTCGACACGATCGGCAAGGAGCAGGGTGAATCGCGCCTGGAGTACCTGCTGTCGCAGGCCGAGCGGCAGACCCGCCAGGCGCTGGAACCGTTCGGGTACTACAACCCGGTGATCAAGGTCGAGGCGCCGCGCCAGGATGAGCACGTTCGCGTGCTCATCCATGTCGACAAAGGGGCCCCGGTGACCGTGCGCCGCGAGCACATCGACATCACCGGCCCGGCGATGTACGACCAGTACCTGCAGGACGACCTGGCCGCATTCAAGCCCCGCAAGGGCCAGCGCTTCGAGCACACCCAGTACGAAGCCAGCAAGATCACCATCACCCGGCGCCTGGCCGAGCGTGGCTACTTCGATGCCGACTACACCCAGCGCCAGGTGCAGATCACCCGCGCCGACAACGCGGCCGACATCGACCTGACCTGGGACAGCGGCCGCCGCTACAACATGGGCCCGGTGCGCTTCCAGCAGGACTACTTCGTCGACAAGCTGTTCGACCCGCTGGTGTACTGGGAGCAGGGCAGCTACTACCACGAGGGCAAGCTGGACCGGCTGCGCGAGTCGCTGACCAAGCTGGACTACTTCAGCGTGATCGACATCCAGCCGCGCCCGGACCAGGCCGACGAAAACGGCGAAGTGCCGGTGGACGTGAAGCTGACGCGCGCCAAGCGCACCATCTACACCGCGGGCCTGAGCTACGGCAGCGAGAGTGGCCCGGGTGTGCGTGGTGGCATCGAGCGGCGGTTCCTGAACAACCGCGGCCACAAGATGAACACGCAGCTGGACTATGCGCAGAAGCGCAAGAGCCTGATCACCAGCTACCGCATTCCAGCCTTCAACTGGCTTGATGGCTGGTACACCTTCGCTGCCAGCGCCTACGACGAGCAGACCGACTACATCGACCTGCGCAACTTCAAGCTGATCGCCAGCCGCAGCGGCGAGATCAACGAACACTGGACCGCGATCGCCTCGATCAACGCGCTGCGCGAGCGCTGGCGCTATGCCTCGGGCACCGAATTCACCGACGCGGTCTACAACACCTCGACGCTGGTCTACCCGCAGCTGGTCGCCGACTACGTCGACGTCGATGACGAGCTGTTCCCGCGCAAGGGCGTCAGCGGTACGGCAACGATGCGCGCCGGTGTGGAAGGTGCGGGTTCGGACACCAGCTTCGTGCAGGCCAATGCCGTGCTGCGCTGGTACATCCCGGTGGGCGATAGCAATCGCCTGATCCTGCGCGGCGAGGGTGGCACCACCTGGACCAGCGACCTGGTGGCGATGCCGCCGAGCCTGCGCTACTTCGCCGGTGGTGACCGCAGCATCCGCGGCTACGCCTACCGTGAGGTTGGCCCGCGTACGCCGAAGCCGGACAAGTATGCGCTGGGTGCCAAGAACCTGGTGATCGGCTCGGCCGAGTACGAGCACTACTTCAACGGTGGCCCCTGGGGTGCGGCGGTGTTCGTCGATACCGGCAGTGCCTTTGACAACACCATCGACCTGCATACCGGCGTCGGCTTCGGCGTGCGCTGGAAATCGCCGGTGGGCCCGGTGCGGGTGGATATCGCGCACGGCCTGAACAACCCGGATTCGCAGTTCCAGCTGTACCTCAACATCGGAGCGGACCTGTGAGTGCCCCCGCACCGACTCCGAACAGGCCGCCGCGCGTGCGTTTCTACCGCCGCCGCCGCTTCTGGGCCTGGTCCGGCGTGGGCGTGCTGGGCCTGGTGCTGCTGGCCCTGCTGGCGGTGTACTGGCTGCTGCAGACCGTGGCCGGCCGTGACGTACTGCTGGCCCAGGTGGTGGCGCGCCTCCCGGTGGGTGCCAGCTTCACCTGGGACAAGGTGGACGGCCCGGTGGCAGGGCCGCTGACCCTGTACAACGTCGACTTCCGTTACGACGACATCCATTTCCACGCCGAGCGCGCCTACCTGGAGCCGGACCTGCGCCCGCTGCTGGGCCGCAAGCTGCTGCTGGACAAGCTGGAGCTGAGCAACGCGACGTTGAACCTGGCCAAGAGCGATGAGCCGTTCAAGCTGCCGTCGTGGCCCGATTCGCTGCCGCAGATCGAGATGCCGCTGGCGATCCAGGCCGACGCCATTGCCATCGACGGCTTCCGCATCAGCCAGGCCAACGAGCCGGTGATCGACATCAGTCGCGTGCGTGGTGGCATCGAGATCGCCAATGGCGAGTTCCAGGCACGCAGGCTGGTGGTGGACAGCGACATGGGCAACTTCACCGCCCAGGGTCGCTACATCCCGGCCAAGGACTACGACACCGACGTGACCGTCACTGCCGTGCTGCCGGCACCGCGTGGGCGCACGGCCGCCACGGTGGGCCTGGTCGCCCGCGGAGACCTGTCGCACATGGAAGTGGCCGTAGCCGGGCGCGCGCCGAAGCCACTGCACGCGATGCTGGTGTTCGATGGCCGCACCGACCCGAACTGGAACGCCAGCGTGCGCAGCGACGAGCTGGATCTGGCGCTGCTGTCGCCAGCATTGGCGAGCTCGGCGATCGCGCCGTTGTCGCTGGACTTCACCGCCGCCGGCAAGGGCGGCAATGCCAACCTGCGTGGCAAGGTAAAGCAGGGCGATCAGGAACTGGAACTGGCACCGTCGGTGGTGTCATTGCAGGACCAGGTGCTGAAGGTCTCACCGCTGCTGGTGAAGGGCCTTGGCGGTGAGGCGCGGCTGGAAGGTACCGCCGATTTCAGTCAGGAAGACCAGCAGAAGCTCAACTTCTCGGTGGTCGCGCGTGACCTGACCTGGGTGCCGGCACCGGACCCGAACACCGCCGGCAGCGCACCGGTGCCGGTCACCCTGAAGGAAGCACGCTTCGGCCTGGCCGGTACCCTGAAGGCCTGGGCGGCGATCGGCCGCGCCGATGTCGAACGCGAAAAGCAGAAGGCCCAGCTGCGCTTCGACGTACGCGGCAACGACCAGGCCGCGTCGATCCACCAGTTGCAGGCGCAGACGCCGGGTGGACAGCTGCAGGTGGAAGGCCAGGTGGCGTGGGCACCGCAGCTGGACTGGGATGCCAAGGCCACGCTGAAGGACTTCGACCCTGGCTACTTCGTGCCGGGCTGGAACGGCCGGCTGTCCGGCAACCTGGCTTCGAAGGGACGGCAACTGCCGCCGCCGGCAAACGCACCGCCGGGTACCACCGGCACACTGGAAGCCACGGTCGATCTGCCGTCGCTGAAGGGCGTGCTGCGCCAGCGCAATCTCGATGCGCAGGGAAAGTTCGCGCTGCAGGGCGCGCAGGGCCAGGGCGACCTGAAGCTGTCGCTGGGCAGCAGCCGGGTGACCGCGTCGGGCAAGGTCGGCGACCGCCTCGATATCGATGCGCGTTTCGAACCGCTGCAGCTGAGCGATCTGCTGCCGGGTGCCGATGGTGGCCTGCGTGGCCAGGTACAGGTGAAGGGCCCGCGCGACGCGCCGGACATCACCGCCGACCTGGTCGGCAACAACCTCAACTGGGACGGCTACGGCGCCGAAAGCGTGAGCATCAAGGGCCGCCTGCCGTGGCGCGGCGACAGCGGCACGCTGGCGATCCAGGGCCAGCAGGTCAACGCGGGCATGCTGCTGGAGCGCTTGAACGTGGATGCGCAGGGCAGTGTCTCCAACCTGCGCCTGGCTGCGCAGACCCGCAACGAGATGGGGGCGATCGAGCTGCAGGGCAGCGTGCGCCAGCAGGGCACGCAGTGGCGCGGCGAGCTGGCCTCGCTGCGCATCGCACCGGTGAAGGGTGATGCGTGGTCGCTGCGTGCACCGGCGGCGTTCGCGATCAACGGCAGCACCTACACCCTGTCCGAAGCCTGCCTGGCCGCCGCCAGCAGCGGCGCGCTGTGCGCACAGGCCAACTGGCCGCGCGAAGGCCTGGTGGTGCGCAGTGACGCGCTGCCGCTGGCGCTGGTGCAGCCGTGGCTGCCGCCGCAGTCCGGCCGCCGCATCTATCTGCGCGGCGACGTCAGCCTGGACGCGCAGATCCGCCCGCGTGGCGCGGCCTGGGAAGGCCATGTGGAAGTGCGCTCGAAGGAAGGCGGCGTGCGCCTGGGCGAGAACCGCAACACCGTGGGCGATACCACCCGCGGCGAACTGGTGCGCTATGACCAGTTCTCGCTGAAGCTCGACATGACCCCGTCCAGCATCAAGGGCTACTTGGGCATGGGCTTCCAGGGCAACGGCTTCGTCGACGCGAAGATGCAGACCGGCTGGGAAGCCAGTGCACCACTGAACGGTGAGCTCTATCTGAACATGTCGCGGCTGTACTGGCTGGAGCTGTTCTCGCCGGACATCGTGCGCCCGACCGGCCTGATCGAGGGCCACGTGAGCCTGCGCGGTACGCGCGGGCAGCCGTCGCTGGGTGGCGACGCGCAGCTGAGCAACTTCAAGGGCGAATTCCCCGCGCTGGGCCTGACCTTCGACCAGGGCAAGGGCAGCTTCGTGGCCCAGCCCGACGGTTCAGCCAAGATCACCGCGCAGGCCAACTCCGGCCAGGGCACGCTGTACGTGGACGGTGGCCTGTCGTGGTTCGGTGATGCGCAGCCCTTGCAGCTGAAGATCCACGGCGAGAACGTGCTGCTGTCCAACACCAGCGAACTGCGCATCGTCGCCAACCCCAACCTCGACTTCACCCTGGCCAAGGCAGCGATGGAGCTGCGCGGTACCGTCCACGTGCCCGAGGCCGACATCGACCTGGAGCGCCTGGACCGTGGCACCTCGGTGTCCGAAGACGTGGTCGTGCTGGATCCGGCTGATCCGGAAGAGTCGCGCACCTCGCCGCTGGACATGGACCTGACCGTCAGCCTCGGCGAAAAGGTGAAGATGACCGGGTTCGGCCTGAAGGGCGCGCTGACCGGCAAGATGCAGGTCTGGGCCAAGCCCGGCCGCGAAATGACCGCCAATGGCGGCCTGGAAGTGAGCGGCCGCTACAAGGCGTACGGGCAGGACCTGACCATCACCCGCGGCAACCTCAACTGGAACTACAACGCGGTGTCCGACCCGCGCATCAACATCCGTGCCGAGCGACGGATCGGTGATGTCACCGCCGGCATCGACGTGACCGGGCGTGCCCAGCAACCGCGTGCCGACGTGTGGTCCGATCCTGCGATGTCGCAGTCCGAGGCACTGGCCTATCTGGTTCTGGGACGCAGCCTGACCGGCGCCAGCAGCGACCAGGCGCAGCAGGTCAACGCGGCCTCGGCGGCGCTCTCGGCCGGCAGTGGCCTGCTGGCGTCGCAGCTGGGTGCCAAGCTGGGCCTGGACGATGCCGGCGTGAGCCAGTCGCGCGCGCTGGGCGGCTCGGTGATCGGCGTCGGCAAGTACATCTCGCCCAAGCTGTACGTGGGTTACGGCGTGTCGCTGGTGGGCGCAGGTTCGGTGATCACGCTGAAGTACCTGCTGCGCCGCGGGTTTGATGTGGAAGTGGAGTCGAGCACGGTGGAAAACCGTGGGTCGATCAACTGGCGGCGGGAGAAATAACCCGCCGTGGCATCCCTGTAGAGCCGAGCCATGCTCGGCTTCCGCGCGCAGCGCGGGAAGGTGGGGCGGGCAGAAGAGCAGCCGAGCGTGGGCTCGGCTCTACAGGTACGTGCCCCCAACCATCGGCCGTTGCCCCATCCGGCCCCAGCGGCTATGGTCCCGGGCTGTTCTGTCGTACCGGATTGCCTCATGTCACCACGCAAAGCCCTTCCCACCGCCCTGGCCCTGGGCCTGACCCTCGCCGCCGGTGCTCACGCCGACGAAGGCATGTGGATGCCGACCCAGCTGCCGGAACTGGCCAAGTCGCTGCAGGCCGCAGGCTTCAAGGGCAATCCGGCCGACCTGGCCAACGTCACTGCGCCGCCGCTGAGCGCGGTGGTGCGTGCCGGTGGCGGCACCGGTTCGTTCGTGTCCGCCGACGGCCTGCTGCTGACCAACCACCACGTGGCGATGGGCGTGATCCAGTACAACAGCTCGCCCGAGCACGACCTGATCAACGGTGGCTTCATCGCCAAGGACCGTGCCGACGAGCGTCCGGCCAACCCGGACTTCCGCGTGCTGGTCACCGTCGGCTTCGACAAGGTGACCGACCAGGTGCTGGCGCAGGCGCGTGGCAAGACCGGTCGCGCCTATTTCGATGCGGTGGATGCGGCCAGCAAGCAGATCGTGGCCGAGTGCGAGAAGGACGGCAGCGTGCGCTGCTCGGTTGCCAACATGTACTACGGCACCGATTTCTATCGCATCGCCCAGCTGGAACTGAGCGACGTGCGCCTGGTGTACGCGCCGCCGCGCGCGATCGGCAACTACGGCGACGAGATCGACAACTTCATGTGGCCGCGCCACACCGGCGACTTCACCCTGCTGCGCGCCTATGTCGGCAAGGACGGCAAGCCGGCCGCCTACAGCAAGGACAACGTGCCCTACCAGGCACCGGCGCACCTGCAGATGTCGGTGGAAGGCCCGAAGGAAGGCGATTACGCGATGCTGGCCGGCTACCCGGGCATCACCTATCGCCACCGCACCGCGGCCGAATTCGCCGGCCAGATCGATGCCGTGCTGCCGCGCCGCGTGTCGGTGTTCCAGCAGATGATCGACACCATCGAGGCCGCCACCGCCAAGGACGCGCAGGCGCGTACCCGCTATGCCTCGCAGCTGCAGTCGCTGAAGAACAACCGCAAGCGCGCCGCTGGCGAACTGGAAGGCCTGCTGCGCAGCGACGCCAAGGCCCAGCGTGCCGCCGACGAGACCGCGATGCTGGCCGCGACCGACCGCAAGTACCAGGGCGACATCAAGGCGTTGCTGGCCAACCTGTCGCAGGGCGCGGCGGTGGGCGAGCGTGACCTGCTGCTGGACCAGATCGCCGCGCAGAGCCAGCTGCTGCGCTCTGCGCTGCTGCTGGAGCGCCTGCGCATCGAATCGGCCAAGCCTGACGCGCAGCGCGAGAGCGGTTACCAGCAGCGCGACCAGGCGATGATCGAAGGCGTGCTCAAGCAGGTCCAGCGCCGCTACGCGCCGGAGGTCGAGAAGGCCCTGCTGACCACCCTGCTGACCCGCTACCAGCAGCTGCCGGACGCGCAGCGCGTGGCCGAGTTCGACGCGGCCTTCGGCCGCACCCCGCAGCAGCTGGCCACGGCGCTGGACACCCTGTACGCCGGAACCCAGCTGGGCGATGAGGCGCAGCGCCTGTCGCGCTTTGCCGCCGCACGCGAAGGCAAGGCCCTGGCCGCCGATCCGCTGATCGCCGTGGCCGGCCCGCTGGTGGCCGCGCAGCTGCGCATCGAAAACGAGAGCAAGACCCGCGAAGGCGAGCAGCTGCGCCTGCGCCCGGCGTACATGCAGGCGCTGTTCGCCTGGCGTGCCAAGCAGGGCCGCGCCGTGTACCCGGATGCCAACCGCACCCTGCGCATCAGTTACGGCAGGGTCGAGGCACTGCACCCGCGCGATGGCGTGACCTACTCGCCGGTGACCACCGTGGCCGGCATCGTCGAGAAGAACACCAACGCCTATCCGTTCGACGCACCCAAGCCGCTGCTGGCCGCGATCGCCAAGGGTGACTTCGGCAGCACCGCCGACCCGGCGCTGAAGACCCAGACGGTCAACTTCCTGACCAACCTGGACACCACCGGCGGCAACTCCGGCTCGCCGGTGCTCAACGCCAAGGGCGAACTGATCGGCCTGAACTTCGACAGCAACTGGGAATCGGTCAGCGCCAGCTGGTGGTTCGACCCGCGCTACAAGCGCGCCGTGCACGTGGACATGCGCTACCTGCGCTGGCTGCTGGCCAAGGTCTACCCGGCACCCGAGCTGCTGAAGGAAATGGGCGTGCCGGCCCAGTAAACCGGTACCTGGCAGGCGCCCACCGCTTCCTGGTGGGTGCCCATTGATTCCCGGTAGGTGCCCACTGTCAGTGGGCACGGATGTCCCCGTCACGACCAACGGTCGTGACCCACCAGACGGACCAACGGTCGTGACCCACCGCCATGACCTACCCGCACGACCAGCGGTCGTGATCTACTGACCCCTGTCCTGACGGAAACGCGCGCGTGGTCTCCAGCTGGATCCTGCTGCTGGTCTCGGTTGCCTATGCTGCGCTGCTGTTCGGCGTGGCGTGGTGGGGCGACCGTCGGCCGATGTATCCCGACCGGCCGTGGCTGCGGCCGGTGGTCTACAGCCTGGCACTGGCCGTGTACTGCTCGTCGTGGACCTTCTACGGCGCGGTCGGCACCGCTGTGCGCAATGGCGTGGGCTATCTGCCGATCTACATCGGCCCGTTGCTGCTGCTGCTGTTCGGCTGGCGCATCATCGAGCGCCTGGCGCTGATCGCGCGCAGCCAGAACGTGGTCTCCATTGCTGATTTCATCTCCTCGCGCTTCGGCCGCTCGCGGCGGCTGGCGGCGCTGGTGGCGATCATCGCGCTGATCGGCATCATTCCGTACCTGGCCCTGCAGTACAAAGCGGTGGCGATGAGCCTGCAGGTCCTGACCGGCAACACCGGCCCGACCGGCTTCTTCACCGATCCCGCGCTGTACGTGGCGCTGCTGATGGCGTTGTTCGCCACCCTGTTCGGTACCCGCCAGGTCGATGCCACCGAGCACCACCACGGCATGATGCTGGCGATCGCCTTCGAATCGGTGATCAAGCTGCTGGCGATGCTGGCCGTGGGCGTGTTCGCCTACCTCTGGCTGAGCAACCGCACCGACGCGGTGGTCGAGTCAGTGCATACGCTGTTCACCGGCCTGCCGCCGGTGGGCTTCATCTCGCAGACCCTGCTCAGTTTCCTCGCCATCATCTGCCTGCCGCGCCAGTTCCACGTGGCCGTGGTCGAGTGCGGCGATGTGCGCGACGTGCGCCGCGCGCGCTGGATGTTCGGCGGCTACCTGGTGCTGATCTCGGGCATGGTGCTGCCGATCGCCACCGCCGGCGTGACCCTGTTCGGCACCGGCGGCAGCGTCGCCGACGACTCGATGGTGCTGGCCCTGCCGCTGGCCGAGGGCCGCAACGCACTGGCGCTGATCGCGTACGTGGGCGGCTTTTCGGCGGCCACCGGCATGGTCATCGTGTCGTCCATCGCGCTGGCCACCATGGTCAGCAATGACCTGGTGATGCCGGTGCTGCTGCGTCGCAGCGGCGACCACCAGGAGGCGGCCGACGTTGCCTCGCGCGTGCTGTGGATCCGCCGCCTGGCGATCCTGCTGCTGGCGCTGATGGCCTACAGCTACTACCGCACCAGCAGCAACGACAGCACGCTGGCCTCGTACGGCCTGATGGCGTTCGCGGCGGTAGCGCAGTTCGCGCCCGGCCTGATCGGCGGCCTGTACTGGCGTGGCGCCAGCCGTCGCGGCGTCGAGATGGGCATGCTGCTCGGCTTCGCGACCTGGCTGTACACGCTGCTGCTGCCGGCGATGACCATGGCCGGCTGGGTTGATGCCGCCTGGGTGCAGCACGGTCCGTTCGGCATCGAGTGGCTGCGTCCGCAGCAGCTGTTCGGCATGACCGGCTGGGATCCGCTGACCCACGGCACGTTCTGGTCGCTGCTGGTCAACGCGGCGACGATGATGCTGGTGTCCGCGCGCTGGCGCCCCGGTGTGGACGAGCGGCTGCGCGCCGCGCCGTTCCTCGACCCCTACGCCGAGCGCCCGTCGGTGGCCGGCGGCTGGCCCGGCCACGTGCATGTGGGCGACCTGCTGGCACTGGCCTCGCGCGTGGTCGGAGAGCGCCACGCGCGGCGTTCGTTTTTCGAGCAGGCACAGTCGCTGGGGCGCGAGCTTCAGTCCTCGGCGCCTGCGGACCGCCCCTGGGTACAGTTCACCGAACGGCTGCTGGCCGCCTCGATTGGTGCGGCATCGGCGCGCCTGCTGCTCACCAGCCTGCTGCGTGGCTCGGGCATGGACCTGGGTGAAGTGGTGGCGGTACTGGACGAAGCCGGGCAGGAACTGCGCTTCAACCGCGAGATCCTGTCGACCACGCTGGAGAACATCAGCGCCGGGGTCAGCGTGGTCGATCCGGACATGCGCCTGACCGCGTGGAACCGCCGCTACCAGGACATGTTCGGTTACCCCGACGGCATGCTCTACGTGGGCCGCCCGGTGGCCGACCTGATCCGATACAACGCCGAGCGCGGCGAGCTGGGCGAGGGCGATATCGAAGTACAGATCAACCGCCGCATCGGCTACATGCGCGCCGGTTCGCCGCACGTGTTCGAGCGCACCCGCAGCGACGGCAAGGTGATCGAGATGCGCGGCCAGGCGCTGCCCGGCGGCGGCTACGTGACCAGCTACAACGACATCACCGACTACAAGCACGCCGAAAAGGCGCTGCTTGAAGCCAACGAGACGCTGGAACAGCGCGTGGCCGAGCGCTCGCATGAGGCCGAGGTCGCACAGCAGTCGAAGACGCGCTTCCTGGCGGCGATCAGCCACGACGTGCTGCAGCCGCTGAACGCCGCGCGCCTGTTCGCTTCGGCGTTGCGTGACAGCGACCACGTGAGCGATGAGCAGAAGCACCTGGCCGAACGCGTGGATGCGTCCCTGCGCGCGGCCGAAGAACTGCTGGATGGCCTGCTGGACGTGTCGCGGCTGGATGCCGGTGGCCTGCACCCGGTGATCGGCGAGTTCGACGTGAGTGCGTTGATGCGCGAACTGGCGGCGCAGTACACGCCGGTCGCCGCCGGTCGTGGCCTGCGCCTGGACCTGTTCGCGCGCCCGGCGTGGGTGCGCAGTGATCGCCGCCTGCTGCGCCGCGTGCTGCAGAATTTCCTGGCCAACGCGTTGCGCTACACCCGCCAGGGGCGCATCGTGCTGGCGGTGCGCCAGCGTGGCGACGAAGTGGAGCTGCAGGTATGGGATACCGGCCCGGGCATTCCCGAACACCATATGCGGCAGATCTTCGACGAGTTCCACCGCTACCAGCAGCCGTTCGACTGGGGAGAGCAGGGTCTGGGCCTGGGCCTGTCGATATGCCAGCGTATCTCGCGCCTGCTCGATCATCGGTTGAACGCACGCAGCCGGGTCGGCAAGGGTTCGATGTTCTCGATCATCCTGCCACGGGTTGCGCCCTTGCCCGGCTACACCGAGCCTGCCAAGGCGACCCAGGCCGTGGCCACACCGGTGCGCAGCGATTCGCTGGCGGGCCTACGGGTGCTGTGCGTGGACAACGACGAGGAAATCCTCGACGGCATGCGCGCGCTGCTCGGCCGCTGGCAGGTGCAGGTGATCACTGCCGCCACCGTCGACCAGGCGCTGGAGAAGATCGCCGAGCGCCCGCAGGTGATGCTGGTGGACTACCACCTGCACGACCGCATGGATGGCCTGGATGCGCTGGTGGCACTTCGCGAGGCTGCGGGCTACCCGTTGCCCGGCGCGCTGCTGACCGCCGATGGTCGCGACGAGTTGAAGCGGATGGCGCGCGAACGCGGCTACCGCGTGCTGACCAAGCCGATCAAGCCGGCCTCGCTGCGCGCCTTCCTGGGCGCGCTGCGCGATGCCGGCAATAGCGACGCCTGATTGGCAACTGTAGAGCCGAGCCTATGCTCGGCTTCCGCGCGCTGCACGGCGCCGATATAGCCATCGCTATACAAACCAGCCCTGCCTGCGCGTTTCGCTGGAAATGCGCCACGCGCGAATCGCGATGCTAAGCTTCGCGTCCCCTTGGGGAGTAGCCGGATTCCTTCGCAGGAATCGTCCACGTCAACATACTCGGCCAGTGCGCCGTGGCGTGGACAACCATGATGGTTGGCGAGACCAGCGGCCCGCGCGCGCAACGTCAGGTTGGGCGCGAGCGCAGGCCGTGCGTCCGTCCTAGCCCGACCTCAGCCGCTGTCCATGTCCCCCATTTCGATCCTCCTGATCGGCTTTGCCATGTCCACCGATGCCTTCGCTGCGGCGATCGGCAAGGGTGCGGCCATGCGCAAGCCGGTGTTCCGCGATGCGCTGCGCGCCGGCATCATCTTCGGTGTCATCGAGGCGATCACGCCCATCATCGGCTGGCTGCTCGGCCGTGCTGCCCTGCAGTACGTGGAAGCCTTCGACCACTGGATCGCCTTCGGCCTGCTCGGCGCGCTGGGCATCCACATGATCTACAACGGCCTGCGCCCGGACAGTGGCGAAGATGATGAAGACCCTGCGCAGCACCACGGCTTCTGGAAGCTGGCGCTGACCGGTTTCGCCACCAGCATCGACGCGATGGCCGTGGGCATCGGCCTGGCCTTCATGGACGTGCATATCGGCGTGATGGCGGCGGTCATCGGTCTGTGCACGCTGACCATGGTCACCGTCGGCATCATGCTCGGCCGCGTGCTGGGCAGCATGGTCGGCAAGCGTGCCGAGATCATCGGCGGCGTGATCCTGATGATCATCGGCGCGACGATCCTGTACGAACACCTGCACGGTGTGGGGTAAGCAGGGAAATCTGTAGAGCCGAGCCCACGCTCGGCTGCTTTGCATGGCAGCCGAGCATGGGCTCGGCTCTACATCAGGTTTTTGGCTGACAAGCATTGCGGTGTTGCACTGATGGAGATGCTGTCACGCGTGCCATAGCGTCTTCGCATGGCCAGTCCCGCACTCCGTTATGGTCGTTGGTCGCATACCGGCAATGTCTATGCCCTTACGACGGTGACGCATGCGCGTCGTCCCTGGTTCAGTGACAAGGGCAACGTCGATCTGCTGATCGAAGCGCTGCGCACAGTCGAGCAAACCGGTCGTACCTTCTCCCTGGCCTGGGTGATCATGCCGGACCACCTGCATTGGTTGATCGAGCTGCGTACGGGCACGCTGGCCGGCTGCATGCAGATCCTGAAGTCCCGGAGTGGAAGATCCATCGCCAGGCGCGTTGATGCGAGCGCGCCGATCTGGCAGCCGGGATACTACGATCATGCGCTGCGCGGCGATGAGTGCCTGCGCACGCAGGCGATGTACATCGCGGCCAATCCCGTGCGTGCTGGACTGGCCACGCGCATCGGGGAATACCCCTATGTGTGGAGTCGATGGTTGCTTGAGGAGTGATTGGTATTGAGGCAAAGAGCAGCCGAGCGTGGGCTCGGCTCTACAGGGGCATCATGACGTCTGTAGAGCCGAGCCCATGCTCGGCTCCGCAGTCCGTCACCTTCAGTCTTCTTCCGGCGGCAGTACGATGGCGTCGTCGTCGATGGCCAGCTTGCCGGCCATCAGCACGGCCTGGGTGCGGTTGGTTACGCCCAGCTTGCGCAGGATGGCGGTGACGTGGGCCTTGATCGTTGCTTCGGAGACGTTGAGGTCGTAGGCGATCTGCTTGTTCAAGCGGCCGGCGCCGAGCATCTGCAGGACGCGGAACTGCTGCGGGGTCAGCTCGCGCAGGCGCTGGCCGACTTCGCGTTCTTCGCTGCCGGTAGGCGGCACGTTGTGCGCTTCCGGCGGTGCCCAGGTCTCGCCATCGAGGATGGCGCCCAGCGCATGGCCGATGGTGTCCGAATCCGCAGACTTCGGAATGAAGCCCAGCGCACCGTGGTCGAGCGCGCGGCGCATCACCGTGGCTTCTTCGCGTGCGGACACCACCACCACCGGCAGGTGCGGGTGCAGCGAGCGCATGTGCACCAGCGCGTTGAAACCCTGCGCACCGGGCATATTGAGGTCCATCAGGACCAGGTCGGCGTCGTTGTGCTGGTCGGCCAGCGCGTACAGCGCTTCCACGCTGTCGGCCTCGAACAGCTGCACGCCGGGGATGACCCGCTGCACGGCCCCACGCAGGGCCTCGCGGAACAGCGGGTGGTCATCGGCAATCAGGAGGGTGGTCATGGGTCGAGCTTATCGATCAGGAAAAAGAGCGACGTGATGGCAGGTGCAGGACGGGTCGGACACGGCCGGGTCCCTCCTCCCGGCCACGTCCCTTGCGCGTTCTGCGCCCGCAGTCACGCCATCAGCGCACCTTGCGCTCGTCCACCAGCGAGGCCACCACCGACGGGTCGGCCAGGGTCGAGGTGTCGCCGAGCTGGTCCGGCGCGTTCTCGGCGATCTTGCGCAGGATGCGGCGCATGATCTTGCCCGAGCGGGTCTTCGGCAGGCCCGGCGCCCACTGCAGGTGGTCCGGCGTGGCGATCGGGCCGATCTCCTTGCGCACCCAGGCGATCAGTTCCTTGTGCAGTTCATCGCTCGGTGCCTCTTCGGCCACCAGGGTGACGTAGGCGTAGATGCCCTGGCCCTTGACGTCGTGCGGGAAGCCGACCACGGCCGCCTCGGCCACCTTCGGGTGCGAGACCAGCGCGCTTTCCACTTCGGCGGTGCCGATGCGGTGGCCGGACACGTTGATCACATCGTCTACGCGGCCGGTGATCCAGTAGTAGCCGTCCTCGTCGCGGCGGCAACCGTCGCCGGTGAAGTAGCTGCCCGGGTAGGTGCGGAAATACGTATCGATGAAACGCTGGTGGTCGCCGTACACCGTGCGCATCTGGCCCGGCCAGGAATCACGGATGATCAGGTTGCCCTCGGTCGGGCCGTCCTGGATCTCGCCATCGGCATTGACCAGCGCCGGCTGCACGCCGAAGAAGGGCAGGGTGGCCGACCCCGGCTTGAGGTCCATCGCGCCGGCCAGCGGCGAGATCAGGATGCCGCCGGTTTCGGTCTGCCACCAGGTATCGACGATCGGGCAGCGGCTGTCGCCGACCACTTCGTAGTACCAGCGCCAGGCTTCCGGATTGATCGGCTCGCCGACGCTGCCGAGCAGGCGCAGCGACGCGCGCGAGGTCTTCTTCACCGGCTCCTCGCCCTCGCGCATCAGTGCACGGATGGCGGTCGGGGCGGTGTAGAAGATGCTCACCTTGTGCTTGTCGATGACGTTCCAGAAGCGCGAGGTGTCCGGATAGTTCGGCACGCCTTCGAACATCAGCGAGGTCGCACCGTTGGCCAGCGGACCGTACACGATGTAGCTGTGGCCGGTAACCCAGCCGACGTCGGCGGTGCACCAGTAGATGTCGTCCTCGCGCAGGTCGAACACCGCTTCATGGGTGTAGGCCGCATACAGCAGGTAGCCGCCGGTGGTGTGCAGCACACCCTTCGGCTTGCCGGTGGAACCGGAGGTGTAGAGGATGAACAACGGGTCTTCCGCGTTCATGCGTTCCGGTTCGCAGGTGGACGGCTGGCTGTCCACCACATCGTGGAACCAGCGGTCGCGCGGGGCCTGCATGTCCACGGCACCGCCGGTGTGGCGCACCACCAGCACGGTTTCCACGGTATTGGTGCCCGGCAGCTTCAGCGCGGCATCGACGTTGGCCTTCAGCGGAATCCTGCGGCCACCGCGCAGGCCTTCGTCGGCGGTGATGATCAGCTTGCTCTGGCAGTCGCTGACACGGTCGGCGATCGAGTTCGGCGCGAAGCCACCGAACACCACCGAGTGGATCGCACCGATGCGCGCGCAGGCCAGCATGGCCACCGCGGCGTCGACGATCATCGGCAGGTAGATGGTGACCCGGTCGCCCTTCTTGACGCCGAGGTTGCGCAGCGCGTTGCCGAGGCGGCAGGTGCGCTCGTACAGCTCGCGATAGGTCACATGCTGGGCCGGTGCATCCGGGCCGTCCGGCTCGAACAGCAGGGCGGTCTTGTCGCCGCGCGTTTCCAGCTGGCGATCCAGGCAGTTCACGCTGGCATTGAGCTCGCCATCCTCGAACCACTTGATGCGGAAGTCGGACAGGTCATAGCTGACGTTCTTGATCTTCGTCGGCTTGCGCATCCATTGCAGGCGCTCGGCGGCCTTGCCCCAGAATCCATCCGGATCGGCCACCGACGCCTGGTACTGCTGTTCATAGGTCTTCTTGTCGATGCGTGCCTTCGCGGCGAACTGCGGATCGACTGGGTAGATATCAGCCATGGCACCCTCACTTGCACGTTGACTTTGTATGTGCGGTCGCAGCATTGCAACGACCGATCCCCCTCAGTTTGCCCCATCCACCCCCGGCCGCGTCACCACCCTGGTTAGACCATGGTCGAAAGTGAGCGCCTTGCAGGCCCGGGTTCGACCAATGGCGAATAGCCGCTATACATAATCGCCCCGCAGTCTCGGCTCGACCGTGCCCCACGCGCGGCATCACCTTGCCACTTGGGAGAGAGGGCAACATGAGCCACCGTACGTTGAAAGCCGTGCGCACACCTTTGGCGGCCTGCCTGCTGGTCGCCCTGGTCGCACCGGGCATGGCGTTCGCAGAGACCGCCAAAGAGAAGGCACTGGAAGCACGCGTTGCCGAACTGGAACGCCAGGTCCAGCTGCTGCTGTCTTCGCAGCAACAACAACAGACCCAGATCAGCCAGACCCAGCAGGCCGTGACCGAAGTGCGCACGGTGCAGGCCGAGCAGAAGCCGGTCGCACAGGTGCCGGCCGGCAAGCAGCCGATCCAGGTCACCACCCTCACCCCGGGCGCCGCGCCGGGCACCACGGTCAAGATCGGCGGCTTCATCAAGGCCGACTTCCTGGCCACCCAGACCAGCGATGGCCAGCTGGCCGACGACGCCACCGGCCGTTCGCTGTACCTGCCGGGCCAGACCCCGGTCGAAGGCGCTGGCGGCAGCGGCAAGCGCTCGGGCACCGATTTCAACGCCCATGCCAAGTTCTCGCGCTTCAACCTGGGCATCGACAACGTCAGCGAATCGGGCAACAAGGCCGGTGCGTTCTTCGAGATGGACTTCTTCGGCAACTCGCTGGGCAACCAGACCGCCACCAATACCTACGGTGTGACCCTGCGCCACGCCTACATGTACTGGAACAACTGGCTGGCCGGCCAGACCTGGTCCAACTTCATGGACGCGGCCGCACTGCCCGAAGCGGTCGACTTCGTCGGCCCCACCGACGGCGTGATCTTCGTGCGCCAGGCGCAGGTGCGCTACACCCAGGGCGGCTTCAGTGTCGCACTGGAAAACCCGGAAACCACCACCCTCACCGGCACCCGCAACCCGGTCACCGGTGCCTGGACCAATGCCAGCGCCAACTCCGACCGTGGCAGCCTGCCCGACCTGACCCTGCGCTATGGCTGGAAGGGCGACTGGGGCACCTTCGGTGTCGGCGGCATCGTCCGTCAGCTGAAGGTCGACAACCAGGCCACCGGCGCCAAGGCCGACAAGGTGGCGGGCGGCCTGACCCTGGGCGGCAAATGGGTGATGGGTGACAGCGATTCGCTGCACTACCAGCTGACCGGCGGCGAAGGCATCGCCCGCTACATCGGCCTGGGCATCACCGCCGACAGTGCCTATGACGTGGCCCGCGATGAGCTCAACCCGACCGGCGTGCTGGCCGGCTACGTCGGCTGGCGGCATGCGTTCTCGCCGAAGCTGCGCACCAACCTGATCTACGCGCGCAGCGACTACGACAACGACAGCATCCTCGGCCCGCTGGTGACCAAGAGCGTGCAGAGCGTCCGCGGCAACATCTTCTATTCACCGCTGCCCAAGGTCGATATCGGCGCCGAGCTGATGTATGGCCGTCGCGAAGTGGAGAACGGCAACAAGGGTGACATCACCCGGTTGCAGTTCACCACGAAGTACAGCTTCTGAGAGCGTGCCGGCCAGCGGCCGGCACCTACCGAGATGGGGTGCCGGCCAAGGTCGGCATCTACCGAATTGAGTGCCGACCAACGGTCGGCACCCACCAACAACGATTGCTTCGGAGGGGAAGCGTCCCATGTCCAGTACACCCAGCACCGCACATAAAGCGGGCACCCTGACCAAGGGCCACAAGAAGGTCATCTTCGCCTCGAGCCTCGGCACGGTCTTCGAGTGGTATGACTTCTTCCTGTACGGCTCGCTCGCGGCCATCATCGCCAAGCAGTTCTTCAGCGGCGTCAATGAAACCACGGGCATGATCTTCGCCCTGCTGGCGTTCGCCGCCGGCTTCTTCGTGCGTCCGTTCGGCGCGGCCTTCTTCGGCAGCCTCGGCGACCGCATCGGCCGCAAGTACACCTTCCTGGTCACCATCCTGATCATGGGCATCTCGACCTTCCTGGTCGGCGTGCTGCCCAACTACGCATCGATCGGTTTTGCCGCACCGGTGATCCTGATCATCCTGCGCCTGGCCCAGGGTCTGGCGATGGGCGGCGAGTACGGCGGTGCCGCCACCTACGTGGCCGAGCACGCGCCGGACGACAAGCGCGGCCTGTACACAAGCTTCATCCAGTGCACCGCCACGCTGGGCCTGTTCCTGTCGCTGCTGATCATCCTGGCCTGCCGCATGACGCTGGGCAACGAGGCCTTCGAGGCCTGGGGCTGGCGCATCCCGTTCCTGGTGTCGATCCTGCTGCTGGGCATTTCGGTATGGATCCGCCTGCAGCTGAGCGAATCGCCGCTGTTCCAGCAGATGAAGGCTGAAGGCAAGGGCTCCAAGACCCCGTTCCGCGACAGCCTGAAGGGCGGCAACCTGAAGCTGATGTTGCTGGTCCTGCTCGGTGCAGCGGCTGGCCAGGCCGTGGTCTGGTACGGCGGACAGTTCTACGCGCTGTTCTTCCTCAGCAGCATGCTGAAGGTCGATGCCACCACCTCCTACCTGCTGATCGCCGCAGCGCTGGCACTGGGCACGCCGTTCTTCATCTTCTTCGGCTGGCTGTCCGACCGCATCGGCCGCAAGAAGATCATCCTGGCCGGCTGCCTGCTGGCGGCCATCACCTACATCCCGATCTTCAAGGGCCTGACCCACTTCGCCAACCCGGCCATCGAAGAAGCCCGCAGCAGCTCGCCGGCACTGGTCGTCGCCGACCCGGCCACCTGCTCGTTCCAGTTCGATCCGGTGGGCCTGCGCAAGTTCACCAGCTCCTGCGACGTGGCCACCGCTGCGCTGACCAAGGCCGGTGTGCCGTACGACGTGCAGCCCGCCGCCGCCGGCTCGCTGGCGATGGTGAATGTGGGCAGCGCCAGCGTCACCTCGTATGAGGCCGCCGGCCTGACCAAGGAAGAAGGCAAGGCCAAGGCCGATGCGTTCGGCGCGGAACTGAAGACCGCCCTGACCTCTGCCGGCTACCCGGCCAAGGCCGATGGTGCGCGCATCAACATTGCCGGCACCATCTTCATGCTGTGGCTGCTGGTGCTGTACGTGACCATGGTCTACGGCCCGATTGCCGCCTACCTGGTCGAACTGTTCCCGACCCGCATCCGCTACACCTCGATGTCGCTGCCGTACCACATCGGCAACGGCTGGTTCGGTGGCTTCCTGCCGGCGATCTCGTTCGCGCTGGTGGCCGGTACCGGCAACCTGTACTACGGCCTGTGGTACCCGATCGCGATCGCACTGATGTCGGTGGTGATCGGCGGCCTGTTCCTGCGCGAAACCAAGAACGTGGATATCACCAAGTAACCGGTGGGGTCCATGCAGTAAAGGAAAGGCCGCGGTGCAGACCGCGGCCTTTCTGTTTGTGGGGGCCGGACCGCCTGACGGGAGGGTAGAGTCGACCGTTGGTCGACTATCGCGCACAGCGCGGGGTTCTTGGGCTTCGCACCAACGGCAGTCGACTGACATTCGACTCTACCGGCCATACAGCGCCTCTCTCTGCAAAGGCGTGACTTCAAACGTCCCTGCATCTATCAGCTTCCCGTAGTGGTCCCTGTTGCCTGGGCCTGGTGGGTCGCAGCGAAGCAGATTGTCGAGGGAACCATCGGGTGCATCCGGGGGACTCAGGCGACCTGAGGCATAGTCCTCCGCGGTGGGGTGCACCTCAGAAGGGTGCAGGTCAGGAAGGGCGGGAGATACCCAGGCTCCAACGTCATTGAACTGCCCTCCACAGAATTGCCCGGTCTGACGCGCGAACAGGCAGCCGCTTCGTGTGTCGATGAAACCGCAATACGGCCTTTCATGCAGAGAACGGCGTCCATCCGTCAAGCCAACCTCCCCAGATTCCACGTCAGTGACAAGCACATACCGACCGTCAGGGGACGTCGCCGGATCGGGGTCGTACTCGAACAGAGAGTACGACCGCTTTCCCAGTGCCATGCGGCGCACCAGCTCGCCCTGCTTCATCACCGACAGGTTCCGGTAGCGACCCTTGTCCTCGCCGTCGTATCGCAGTGTGATGTTGCTGCGAGCGTGCACCCATCTCCCGCTGCCAGACTTCGCATCCTCTGTTGAAGCCAGCGTTGCAAGCACAGTGAAGATCAAGCTCAACAAATTCATTCTCCAGGAGACCGTCATCTTGACGGGAGCATGCGATGGGCATCAGGGGCTGGTGGTGGTGACTTCCGGGCATTCACCTTCCTCCGCCAGCTGCCGCCTCGAAAACTCCTTGATGCACAACAAGCGCTGTTCACTCTCATCGCCTGCCTGCCGATTTCTCTGCGCAGCTGGTCGGCTCCCGGGCAGCGCGCAGCGCGAGCGACAACGAGGTTGCACACAGGAACAAACGGGAAGCGCACGTCATGGCGTGGAAAGTTCAGCTTCTCGTCCCAAGCTTCGAACGGAAAGAGCACATGTAACAACCCATCTGCCGCCTCATCCTTGCTTGGTCGCGTGAGGGCAACATCCGGTGCATCCCTGAGCAACGCCGCATAGGCGTCCAGGAAGCGACGGCCGTACCGATCATGCTCCGCCGGTGTGCTCGCCTGCCGCAAGGTGGTGTAGTACGGGAAGAGGCTGTCTACATCGGGTCCGTTGCAGGTCATGCCGGACGAACGTGAGCTGTCTTTGACGGGGGGCTGTAGATAGCAGGTCGTACGTTCGAGTCTCTCTGCAAGTATCTCGAGCACCCTGCCAATACTGGCACCAGGTGTGGCATCGCCCTCGAGCTCGCCGACGACGGCAGCCAGGCTGTCGCCCACCAATGGGATGTGTTCGTGCTCGGCGTTCAGGCCGATTGCCGCGACATCCATGGACTGCTCGCTGGCATCGGAAGCTCCGGCCAGGAGAAGACATCCGGTCAGAAATGCAAATACGCGTCGCATCTACGCATGTTATTGGAGGTGGGATACTACCTTCAGCGCGCTGACGTCGTGCGGCAATGAAACAAGTACGAATCTACATATCAGCCCAGTATTTGATCGTACCGGTGCGGGATGACGTATCCAGCCACACGGAAGACGGGGACTTCTAGCAAGAACTGCCAACGTCTGACGCAAATGGCCCGAACTCCCTTTGTTCATCCGTACGCCCCATAGCATGTGTGATTCATCGAATCGGATCGGGGAATGCGCAGGGTACTTCTGGCAGCGATCATCACTGTCTCAGCGTCAGCGGCTGGCGCAGAAACGCATGTAGCTGCCGACGATGCGACACGGCAGGGAAGCCTGCGAGTCGAGGAAAGATCGCCCGTGATCAAACAGCTATGCAAGACAGAGACAGTCTGGCTGTCCTGGAACAACGCCGTACCAAACGCAACACTGGTGACCTGCGATTGCAGCTGCACATCGCATGACAACTCAGGATGGCTTGTCGAGGCACAACCGGAAGACGACACCTATCGGGTACATCGAGTCTCTCTCGGCAAGGTTTTCAGTCCCACGGAGTTCCGTCGGGCTGGTGCGCGGATTCAGGACATCGTCTCGTCGCATCCGTGGTGCTCAGGCGCCAAACCGAGCATGCCGACGAATGCCGTGTTTGCGACGTTGGTGAAGCAGCCCACGGAATCGGGCGATGAGCCTTACTGCTTTACGCCCCACTTCTTCGTAGGTGATCGGAATGTCCCCCTGAAGAGGATTCCAATGTCGGGCGAACAGTTCTCCGACGCGTCCGCAGCAGGATCAGCACTGATCGCGCGGGAGGTCGAGTTCTTGCGTGATTGGCGGCTGGAGTTTGCGCCCGAGTAGCGCATTCGTTCCCTCGGACAAAGTATGAGGGCTATACATTCTGGAGTTTCAGTGATGTTTGTTTTGAAGCGCGTGGCACTGGCATTTCTTGCTGGCCCACCTCTGCTCTTGTCGGCCTACGCGGTGAATGCCAGCGCGATCTATGGCGTCAACCACACCCATTGGGCGATCAACCGATTCAGTGTCGATGGCCGTTCGGCCGTTGACAGCATTGGCCCGAATCAAGGCGGCGGTGGAGGCTGCTGTTACACGGTTCCAGATCAGTGGCGGCCAGGGGTGATGGTACGAGTCGATTGGGAAACCGGGGTAGGAGGCTCAAAAGGATTTCCTGGATTTGCAGATGAGTCGAAATACGACGCCTGGCTGCAACAAATCGAGGCACAAAAGCGTTACCACAGCAAAATCGTCACCGTCCCGGATTACACCAACCAGAATGTCTGCGGCATCACTGTACATTTCCTGCCCTGCGATGAGATTCAGGTCACCACTTCCTGTTACGCCTACGGCAGCCCCGAATACCCGATCAAGATTCCGCTTGAGTTGCCAGAACCGCAGTCTTGCCCGGCACAACCTACCGACCAGCAGAAGACGTAGTGATGGACGGGTTTGCATGAGGGGGTGAACGCATGCAAGGCGGTCGGGAGGGGGCCGAATGAGACCCCGTGCCACGGCGTGAAGGTTGGCATGCGAGCCGGGCACGGGTCGACCCTACAATCGGCCCATGACCACCATCACCCCGGCCGAGCTCCCCGCCATCCTGCACACCCTGCGCAGCGCCTGGCAGTCGCAGCGCCCCACGCTCGACCAGCGTGAGGCCGACCTGCGCCGCCTGCGCGAGGGGCTGAAGCCACGCCTGGACGAAATGGCGCAGGCCATCGCCGAGGACTTCGGGCATCGCGCCCACGTTGAATCGAAGCTGGCCGATGGCATGAGCGTGCTGTCGGCCATCGACCACCTGCGCCGCCACCTGCGGCGCTGGTCGAAGCCGCAGCGGGCATCGGCGGGATGGAAGTTGTGGCCAGCGCGCGCGCAGCTGCGGCCGACGCCACTGGGCGTGGTCGGGGTGATCTCGCCCTGGAACTACCCGGTCACGCTGGCATTGGTGCCTTTGGCCACCGCCATCGCTGCGGGTAACCATGTGCTGCTGAAGCCTTCGGAACACACGCCGCGCACCAGTGCGTTCCTGGCCGATCTGCTGGCCAGCGTGTTCCCGCCCGATCGGGTGGCGGTGGTGCAGGGCGGGGCGGAGGTGGCCGCAGCGGTGTCGTCGCTGCCGTTGGACCATCTGCTGTTCACCGGCTCGACGGCCGTCGGCCGCAAGGTGATGGCCGCCGCCGCCGAACATCTGGTACCGGTCACGCTGGAACTGGGCGGCAAGTCGCCGGCGATCGTTTGCAGCGACTTTCCACTTGAAAAAGCCGCTGCGCGGCTGGCCACCGGCAAGTGGTTCAACGCCGGCCAGACCTGCATCGCGCCGGATTACGTGCTGATCGATACCGCGCGCCAGCGCGAGTTCGTGCAGGCGCTGCAGCAGCAGGTGCGCGAACGCTACGGCGACTTCAGCGATGCCGACGACTACACGCGGATCATCAACGACGGCCAGTACCGTCGCCTGCAGGGCTATCTGGCACAGGCGCGGCAACGCGGCGTGCCGGTGATTCCGCTGGCGCAGGTGGATGAGGCGCGCGCCGACCGCGAGCGCCTGCTGGTGCCGACCGTGGTGCTGGACCCGCCGGATGACCTGGACCTGATGCGCGAGGAGATCTTTGGCCCGATTCTGCCGGTGCGGGCCTATCCGGACCTGGATGCCGCGCTGGCCGACGTGCTGTCGCGTGACCGCCCGCTGGCGCTGTACCCCTTCAGCCAGGACCGCGCGACGGTGGAACGCATCCTCGGCCAGGTGGTGGCCGGTGGGGTGACGGTGAATGACACGCTGCTGCACTTCGCCGCCGATGGCCTGCCGTTTGGCGGGGTAGGGGCCAGTGGCATGGGCGCGTACCACGGCCGGGCCGGGTTCGATGCGATGAGCAAGCGGCTGCCGGTGCTGTGGCAGTCGCGCTGGGCGGCCAGCGACCGGCTGCGGCCGCCGTATTCGAAGATTGCGGGGTTGTTGAAGCTGCTGCTGCGGTGAACCCAGGCAGGGCGTGGCTCTGCTGAATCAGGGCCCGGCCCGATTCTTCTGTAGAGCCGAGCCCACGCTCGGCTGCTCCTGGCTGGGTGCCGATCAATGCAGCCGAGCGTGGGCTCGGCTCTACACGGGAATCCGGCCCGAGCCCCATCCCGGCCACCCGGGTAGAATGCCCGCATGAAGATCGCCTCGTGGAACGTCAATTCGCTCAATGTCCGCCTGCCGCACCTGGAGCAGTGGCTCAAGGACTTCGGCCCGGACATCGTCGGCATCCAGGAAACCAAGCTGGAGGACCACAAGTTCCCCGATTCGGCGCTGATCGCCGCGGGCTACCGCAGCGTGTTCGCCGGCCAGAAGACCTACAACGGCGTGGCGCTGCTGTCGCGTGAGCCTGCGCAGGACGTGCAGATCGGCATTCCCGGCTTCGAGGACGAGCAGAAGCGCGTCATCGCCGGTACCTTCGGCGACCTGCGCGTGATCAACCTGTACGTGGTCAACGGCCAGGACATCGGTACCGACAAGTACGACTACAAGCTGCGCTGGCTGGAGGCGGTGCACGCCTGGATCGCGCAGGAGCTGCAGCGGCACCCGAAGCTGATCGTGATGGGGGACTTCAACATTGCCCCGGACGCACGCGACGTGCACGACCCGGAGGTGTGGAACGACAACCACATCCTGACCTCCACCGCTGAGCGTGGCGCGCTCAACAAGCTGCTGCAGCTGGGCCTGCACGATGGCTTCCGCCTGCACAACGACGAGGCGGGTACCTTCAGCTGGTGGGATTACCGCGCCGCCGGCTTCCGTCGCAACCTGGGCCTGCGCATCGACCTGACCCTGGTTTCCGATGCGCTGAAGAGCGGTGCGGTGGCTTCGGGCATCGACCGCGAGCCGCGCACCTGGGAACGCCCGAGCGACCATGCGCCGGCGTGGGTGCAGCTGGGTTGAGTTGAGGTAGCGCCGGGGCATACCCGGCGAGCGCAGCGGCGGCAGGGTGACGCCGGGCATGGCCCGGCGCTACCCCTCAGATCACCGTATGCTCTTGCGGGTGAACAGGTTGACGATCGCCAGCAGGATCACCGCACCGATCAGCGAGAACAGGAAGGTGCGGATGGTGATCGCCTCGTTGATGCCACCGCCGAACAGCCAGCCGGAAATCAGCGCGCCGACGATGCCGACCACGATGTTGAGGATGATGCCCTGCTGGGCATCGCGCTTCATGATGATGCTGGCCAGCCAGCCTACGATGCCGCCGACGATCAGCCAGATGATGATGCCCATGATCGAACCTCCGGTGGGGAACTGTGACCAGTTGACGCGCACGGCTGTGAACCCGTCGTGCAATTGCGTGATGGGCGCGTGCGGATGAGCCTGCCAGCCACCCTCGACGGCCCCTGGCGCTTCGGCCCGGTGACGGTCTGGCGCTGCCCGCACGTGCCGGGCCAGCGCGGTGAACCGCAGGCCCGGCAGGTACTGGCGCAGGCGCTGGGCACCGATCCGCAGACGCTGCCACTGGTCCGTGACGACAAGGGCCGGCCGGAGCTGAGCGGCCCGTTGGCCCACTACGGGACCGGCTGGAGCCACAGCGGTGAGGTGCTGCTGGTGGCGCTGGGCGAAGGCGTGCGGCTGGGCGTGGACCTGGAACTGCTGCGGCCGCGGCCGCGTCTTCTGGAAATCGTGCGGCGCTTCTTCCACCCGCAGGAGGTGGCCTGGCTGGAACGCCTGGACGAGGCCGACCGCGAGCACTGGTTCTTCCGCGTGTGGTGCGTCAAGGAGGCGATCCTGAAGGCGCACGGCCAGGGCATCTCGTTCGGCCTGCATCGCCTGCAGCTGGCGCCGGGGGCCGATGGCGCCCTGCACCTGCGCTGGTGCGACCTGGAACTGGGCGAGGCCGCGCGCTGGCACCTGCACGAATGGCAGGCCAGCGGCCAGTTCCGTGCGGCGTTGGCCTGGTATCCGCACTGAAGCGGGGAATCAGCGCGCAAAACCGGCGATAATGGCGGCATGAGCGAACACCCACTTCCCGCCAGCGTGGCTGCCACGCTGGAACAGGGCCTGGCCAGCATGGGCCTGGACGCCGCGCTGGCGCCGCCGCTGCTGCGCTACCTGGCCCTGCTGCACCGCTGGAACGGCACCTACAACCTCACCGCCATCCGCGACCCGCAGGAGATGGTTACCCGCCACCTGCTCGATTCGCTGGCGATGCAGCCGTTCGTGGCTGATGGCAGCCTGGCCGACCTCGGTACCGGTCCCGGGTTGCCGGGCATCCCGCTGGCGATCGCCTGCCCGGGCCTGCAGGTCACCCTGGTCGAGAGCAACGGCAAGAAGGCGCGCTTCATGCGCGAGGCCGTGCGCCAGCTCGGCCTGGGCAATGCCCGCGTCGCCGAATCGCGCGCCGAGGCGCTGGACGAGGCCGGCCGTTATGACCAGCTGACCGCCCGCGCGATGGACACCCTGGCCGGCATCGTCCGCGTCGGTGGCCACCTGCTGCGGCCCGGCGGCGTGCTGCTGGCCATGAAGGGCGTCTACCCGCATGAGGAGATCGCGGAACTGCCGGCTGGCTGGCAGGTGCGTGAGGTGACCCCGCTGAGCGTGCCCGGCCTGGCCGGCGAACGCCACCTGGTCACCGTTGCAGGTCCCTGATTCGCGCCGCCAGCCCTTTGTGGAACAACGGGTTGGCGATCCACGATTTCCGCAAGGGGCCGGTTGTACGCATAATGACCGGTCCCAACCATCCGTCGACGAGGCACACCCGCATGGCCCGCATCATCGCCATCGCCAACCAGAAGGGTGGCGTCGGCAAGACCACGACCGCCGTCAACCTGGCCGCTTCCCTGGCCAACGCACCCAAGCGCGTGCTGTTGGTCGACCTGGACTCGCAGGGCAACGCGACCATGGGCAGCGGCGTGGACAAGCGTGAGCTGGCGGCCTCCACCTGCGATCTGCTGCTGGGCGAGAACAGCGCCGCCGATGTGCGCGTGCAGACCGCCGAAGGCTACGACCTGCTGCCGGGCAACATCGACCTGACCGCCGCCGAGATCCAGCTGATGGGCCAGAGCGAGCGCGAGCAGCGGCTGAAGCGCGCGCTGGCGCCGATCCGCGACGAGTACGACTACATCCTGATCGATTGCCCGCCGGCGCTGTCGCTGCTGACGCTCAACGCGCTGGCCGCCGCCGATTCGGTGATCGTGCCGATGCAGTGCGAGTACTACGCACTGGAAGGCCTGAGCGCGCTGGTGGAAACCATCGAAGCGCTGCGCACCAGCCTGAACCCCGCGCTGGAGATCGAAGGCGTGCTGCGCACCATGTTCGACGTGCGCAACAACCTGGCCAATGCGGTCTCGGCCGAGCTCACCGAGCACTTCGGCGACCGCGTGTTCCGCACCATCGTGCCGCGCAACGTGCGCCTGGCCGAGGCACCCAGCCATGGCCAGAGCATCGTCGGCTACGACCGCGCCTCGCGCGGTGGCGTGGCCTACCTGGGCCTGGCCGGCGAGATCATCCGCCGCAACAACGAACGCAACAAGGCCGGCAAGGCCGTGGAGACCGTCTGATGACCAGCAGCAAGCCGGCAGCCAAGAAGCGAGGCCTCGGCCGTGGCCTGGACGCGCTGCTGGGCCCGAAGGGCGCGGTCAGCCAGGTGCAGGCCACCACCGCGGTGATCGAGCCGCTGCCGGGTGAAGTGCTGCGCAAGTTGCCGGTCGGCCAGCTGCAGCCGGGCAAGTACCAGCCGCGCCGCGAGATGGACGAGGGCAAGCTGTCCGAGCTGGCCGACTCGATCAAGTCGCAGGGCGTGATCCAGCCGATCCTGGTGCGCCAGCTGCCGGCGGGCAACTACGAAATCGTCGCTGGTGAACGCCGTTGGCGCGCATCGCAGCTGGCCGGGCTGGACGAAGTGCCGGTGGTGGTGCGCGAGCTGGAAGACCGCACCGTCATCGCGATGGCGCTGATCGAGAACATCCAGCGCGAAGACCTCAACCCGCTGGAAGAAGCCGAGGCGCTGCAGCGCCTGATCAGCGAGTTCACCCTGACCCATGCCGAGGCCGCCGAGGCCGTCGGCCGCTCGCGCGCGGCGGTGTCCAACCTGCTGCGCCTGCTGGAGCTGCCGGTGGCGATCCGGCTGCTGCTGGAAACCCGCCGCCTGGAAATGGGCCACGCCCGCGCGCTGCTGACCCTGGCTCCCGAGCTGGCCGGCAAGCTGGCGCAGGAAGCGGCCGATGAAGGCTGGTCGGTGCGCGAGGTCGAGCGCCGTGCGCAGGCCTTCGCCGCCGGCAAGGTGCCGAGCAACCGCCCGGTGGCGACGCCGAAGGTGCAGCAGGCCGACATCGCCTCGCTGGAAACCGAACTGTCCGAAGCGCTGGGTGCCAAGGTGGCGATCAACCACGGCCGTGGCGGCAAGGGCAAGCTGATCATCCACTACACCGATCTGGACACCCTGGACGGCGTGCTGGAAAAGCTGCGTACGCGCCAGGGCTGAACCCGGCGCCACATCACGCCGGCCGACGCATCCCCGCGACGTCGGCCACGCCGATGGCAGCGGGGTGCTTTGATCGAGACCCGCGATGACCATCCTGCTTACCGGCGCTGCCGGCTTCATCGGTGCCTACACCGCCCGCGCGCTGCTGGAGGCCGGCCAGGCCGTGGTCGGTCTGGACAACTTCAACGATTACTACGACCCGCAGATCAAGCGTGACCGCGTGGCCGCGCTGTGCCCGGCGCTGGACCTGCGCACGCTGGACCTGACCGATAACGAAGGCCTGGCCGCGCTGTTCGACGAAGTGAAGCCGACCGCCGTGATCCATCTGGCTGCACAGGCCGGCGTGCGCTATTCGCTGGAAAACCCGCAGGCCTACGTCGATAGCAACCTGGTCGGCTTCGTCAACATGCTCGAGCTGTGCCGCCACCGTGGCGTGCAGCACCTGGTGTATGCCTCCAGCAGTTCGGTGTATGGCGACTCGGCCACGCCGCCGTTCTCCGAGGACCAGCGCGTGGACCAGCCGCGCTCGCTGTACGCGGCGACCAAGGCGGCCAACGAGCTGATGGCCTACACCTACGCACAGCTGTACGGCCTGCATGCCACCGGGCTGCGATTCTTCACCGTGTATGGCCCGTGGGGCCGGCCGGACATGGCACCGCTGCTGTTCTCGCGCGCGGTGCTGGCCGGTCGGCCGATCGACGTGTTCAACGAAGGCCGTATGCAGCGCGATTTCACACATGTCTCCGACATCGTGTCCGGTATCCTCGGCGCCCTCGCGCATCCGGCCGACGGCCCGGTGCCGCACCGGGTGTTCAACCTCGGCAACCATACGCCGGTCGAGCTGGAGCGCTTCATCAGCGTGATCGAGCAGGCCGCCGGCCGCCCTGCGCAGAAGGTCTACAAGCCCATGCAGCCCGGCGACATGGTGCGCACGATGGCCGATACCCGGCGCGCACATGACGCTTTCGGCTTCGATGCGGTGACCCCGATCGAACAAGGCCTGCCGCCTGTGGTGCAGTGGTGCCGCGAGTATTTTGGCGATCGCGCCTGAGGACGGATCCTCACGCCGCCGGGTTCATCTTCGGATAACCTCGGTTTCGGAGAATGCGCGGTCTTTGTCCCCCCTTTGGCCGAGTGCCTTATGAGCCAACCCGAGCTTTCCGTTGTCGTCCCGGTGTTCAACGAGCGCGACAATGTTGCCCCGCTGGTCGCCGAAATCACCGCTGCGCTGCGTGGCCGACTGCCGTTCGAGATCGTCTACATCGACGACCACTCGCGTGATGACACCCTGGCGGTGCTGCAGGGGCTGAAGGCAACCACCCCGGAACTGCGCGTGCTGCACCATGTGAACCAGAGCGGGCAGAGCACGGCGGTGCGCACCGGCGTCAAGCATGCGCGGGCGCCGTGGATCGCGACCCTGGATGGCGATGGCCAGAACGATCCGGCCGATATTCCCAAGCTGCTCGCCGCACGCGACGCCGCCGACACGCAGGTGAAGCTGTTCGCCGGTTGGCGCGTCAACCGGCAGGACAGCAGCAGCAAGCGCTGGGCCAGTCGCTGGGCCAATGCCATCCGTGCGCGCATGCTGCGCGACGACACCCCCGACACCGGTTGCGGCATCAAGCTGTTCGAACGCAGCGCGTTCCTCGACCTGCCGTATTTCGACCACATGCACCGCTATCTGCCGGCGCTGATGCAGCGCGCCGGCTGGAAGACCACCAGTGTGCCGGTCAACCACCGCCACCGTACCGCTGGCGTGTCCAAGTACAACAACCTCGGCCGTGCGCTGGTCGGCATCCGCGATCTGCGTGGCGTGGCCTGGCTGATCACCCGAAGCAAGCGCACCGCGGTGGAGGAGCGCTGATGGATCTGGAGCTTCACTGGCTGGATCAGCCCTTGACCTGGCTGTACTGGACCGGCCTGCATGTAACCGGCTGGAAGCTGATCGGTTACACCGGCGCACTGATGTTCGGCGGCCGCTGGCTGGTCCAGTTCATCGCCTCCAAGCGTGCCGGCAAGCCCGTCATCCCGCGCCTGTTTTGGTACATGAGCGTGATCGGCAGCCTGATGACGCTGAGCTACTTCCTGTTCTCGGCCAAGCAGGACTCGGTGGGTGTGCTGCAGAACCTGTTCCCGGCGTTCACCGCGCTGTACAGCCTGCACCTGGACATCAAGCACCGCGGCTGGAAGCGCGACAAGGCCAGCCACTGAGGCCTGCGGGGTGCCTGCCATGGGTAGAGTCGACTGTCAGTCGACTTTCGCGCGGAGCGCGGGCTTTGCCACGTTTGGCCGAAGAGCAGCCGACTAACAGTCGGCTCTACCCAGTCGGCTCTACTACGTGCCTTCGGCCGGGGCCCGGTCCTGCCCGCCGTGGGTAGAGTCGACTGTCAGTCGACTTTCGCGCGGAGCGCGGGCTTTGCTGCATGTGGCGGAAGAGCAGCCGACTGACAGTCGGCTCTACCACGCGCCTGCGCCGCTGGGTCCCCGGCCTGCGGGCGGTTCCCGGTCCTGCCTGCTGCGCAGGCAGGACCTTCGTCCCATGCCTTGGACCGTGGGCGGTGCCATGATCGGGGTCTGCCTTCCCGGGAACCTGTGCTCGTGAAAACCCGTCTTGCCGTTGCCCTGCTGCTCGCCCTGTCCGCCCCCGCTGTGGCGCTGGCTGCACCGCCCGCCACCGCCGCGCCGGCCAGCGTGGCCACCGAATCGCCCGCCGACGCCGCCTTCCGTGCGGTGTACGAGAAGGAATGGAAGTGGCGCCAGGATGGCGGCGGCGAGGCCAGCGAGGACGAGGACGCCCCGGCCAATGCCACCCGCATGCCCGACGTCGGCCCGGCCGCGCAGCAGGCGCGCCTGAAGGTGTGGGACGAGACCCTGGCCGCGCTGAAGAAGATCGACCCGAAGACCCTGTCGCCCGACAACCAGGTCAACTACGCGATCTACCGCGACCAGGTGTTCAACCTCGCCGAAGAGGTGCGCCTGCGCGGCTACGAGATGCCGTTCAACGCCGACTCCTCGTTCTGGTCCAACCTGTCCTTCATGGCCCGGCGCGAGATGAAGACCGTGCAGGATTACCAGAACTACATCGCACGGCTGAACGATGTGCCGCGCTATTTCGGGCAGCAGACAGAGAACATGCGCGCCGGCCTGAAGCGTGGCTTCAGCGTGCCGCGCGCGGTGCTCGATGGCCGCGAGGTGTCCATCGCCACCGTCGCCGAGTTGAAGGACCCGACCGAGTCGCCACTGTACGCGCCGTTCAAGAAGCTGCCCAACACCGTTCCGGCGGCCGAACAGGCCAGGCTGCAGGCGCAGGCGCGTGAAGCGATCAGCGGCAAGGTGGTGCCGGCGTTCCAGCAGCTGCGCACCTTCTTCGTCAACGAGTACGTGCCGCAGGCGCGCACCACCCTGGCCGCCGAAGCGATGCCCGACGGCAAGGCGTACTACAAGCAGCAGATCCACGAATACACCACGCTGGACCTGTCGCCGGACGAGATCCACCGCATCGGCCTGGATGAAGTCGCACGCATCCAGAAGGAAATGAACGACATCATCAAGCAGGTGAAGTTCAAGGGCAGCTTCGCCGAATTCCTGACCTTCCTGCGTACCGACCCGCAGTTCTACGCCAAGACGCCGGAGGAGCTGCTGTCGCGTGCCGCGTGGATCTCCAAGCGCGCCGATGGCCAGCTTGGCAAGTACATGACGCTGCCACGCGCCCGCTTCACCATCGTGCCGGTGCCGCCGGACATTGCGCCGTTCTGGACCGCCGGCCGCGGTGGCATGGGCACCTACTGGCTCAACACCTACAACCTGCCGTCGCGCCCGCTGTACAACCTGCCGGCACTGACCCTGCATGAGTCCGATCCGGGCCACGCGTTGCAGGGCGCCATCGCCGCCGAGCAGAAGAACCTGCCCGAGTTCCGCCGCAACGCCTACATCTCCGCCTATGGCGAAGGCTGGGCGCTGTACTGCGAGAAGCTGGGCGTGGAAATGGGCATCTATGAAACCCCGTACGAGGATTTCGGCCGTCTGACCTACGAGATGTGGCGTGCTGCGCGCCTGGTGATCGACACCGGCGTGCACAGCAAGGGCTGGACCCGCGAGCAGGCGTTGGCCTACCTGCGTGACCACACCGCGCTGAGCGAGCATGAAGTGACCACCGAAGTGGATCGCTACATTTCCTGGCCGGGCCAGGCGCTGAGCTACAAGCTGGGCGAGATCGCCATCGTGCGCCTGCGTGCGCAGGCCGAGAAGGAGCTGGGCGACAAGTTCGACATCAAGGGTTTCCACGACACCCTGCTCAAGCAGGGCTCGGTGCCGCTGCCGGTGCTGGAACAGCAGATCCAGGCCTACATCGCCGAACGCAAGAAGGCCTGACCCGACGCGTCGCCGGGCCATGCCCGGCGAGCGTGATGCGATCGGGTCAGAGCCCCGCCCGAAGGGCGGGGCTCCGACCCCCTCTCACCTCACCCCACCGCCCGCGGCTTGGCCACGCGTGCGGCAAACGTCGGCAGCACCAGCAGGGTCAGCACGGTGGCGGTGATCAGGCCACCGATCACCACCGTCGCCAGCGGCTTCTGCACCTCCGCACCGGAACCGCTGGCAATCGCCATCGGAATGAAGCCGACGATCGCTACCAGCGCCGTGGTCAGCACTGCGCGGATGCGGCTGGAGGCACCGTTGATCGCCGCCTGCAGCGGCAGGTCGCCGGCGTCGAGGCGCTCGCGGATCGCCTGCATCAACACCAAGCCGTTCAAGGTCGCCACGCCGGAGACGGCGATGAAGCCAACCGCCGCCGATACCGAGAACGGCATGCCACGCAGCAGCAGCGCGAGGATGCCGCCGACCAGCGCCAAAGGCACGCAGCTGAACACCAGAATGGCTTCCTTGCCGCTGCGCAGCGCCATGAACAGCAGACTGCCGATCAGCAGGAACACCACCGGTACCACCGTCGCCAGCCGCTTCTCCGCGCGCTGCAGGTTCTCGAACTGACCGCCCCAGGTCAGGTAGGCACCCGGCGGCAGTGCCACGCCGGCCACCGCTGCCTGTGCCTCGCCGACGAAGCCGCCCAGGTCGCGGCCACGCACATTGGCCTGCACCACCACGCGGCGGCTGCCATTGTTGCGGCTGATCTGGTTCGGCCCTTCGCTCACCGTGATGCGCGCCACCGACGACAGCGGAATCACCAGCCCTGACGGCGTGGCGATCGGCAGTGACGCGAGCTGGTCCGGATCGTTGCGCGAGGCATCGTCCAGGCGCACCACCACGTTGAAGCGGCGATCACCTTCGAAGATCTTGCCGGCCGCAGTGCCGCCAATGCCGGTGGACAGCGCATCACTCACGTCCGCGGCGGTCAGCCCGTACTGCGCCGCCGCCACGTGGTCGATCGCTACGTTGAGCGTAGGCAGGCCGGAGATCTGTTCCACCCGCACGTCGGCCGCGCCGTTTACCGCACGCAGCTTCAACGCCACCTGGTCGGCCACCTTCTGCAGCTGGCTGAAGTCATCGCCGAAGATCATTACGGCCAGGTCGGTACGCACGCCGGAAATCAGCTCGTTGAAGCGCAGCTCGATTGGCTGGCTGAACTCGAAGCTGTTGCCCAGCTGCTGCCCGGCCAGTTTCTCGAAGCGCGCCACCAGTGCTTCCTTGTCCAGCTTCGGATCGGGCCAGTCCTTGCGCGGCTTCAGCACGATCACGCTGTCTGAGATGTTGGTCGGCATCGGATCGATCGCCGCCTCGGCGGTACCGGTACGCGAGAACACCGTCTCCACTTCCGGCTGCTTGGCAATCACCTTCTCCAACGCCAGTTGCATGGCCAGTGACTGCTCCAGCGACGTCGATGGCACGCGC
Source organism: Stenotrophomonas sp. YJH_SMC_27 (assembly GCF_059369815.1). Classification (NCBI taxonomy): domain Bacteria; kingdom Pseudomonadati; phylum Pseudomonadota; class Gammaproteobacteria; order Lysobacterales; family Lysobacteraceae; genus Stenotrophomonas; species Stenotrophomonas sp. YJH_SMC_27. The sequence continues at coordinate 48,645 of NZ_JCAFTA010000008.1, forward strand.
AGGGCCTGCATCGCCACGTTGCCTTCGTCCAGCGTCGGCATGAACTCACGGCCCAGCAGCGAGAACGAGCCGATGCCCACCACCACCATCATCACCGCACCGGCCACCACCGTGCGCGGATGCGCCACGGCCTTGCGGATCACCGGCTCGATGCGCGCACGCAGTACACGGATCAGCTTGGTTTCGTGCTCGCCATCATCGCTGTGTGCCTCGCCATCCTTCAGCTTCGGCTCGCGCACCAGCAGCGCGGCCATCGCCGGCACGAAGGTGAAAGAGAAGAGGAAGGCACCGACCAGGGCCAGCATGAAGGTGGCCGCCATCGGGTGGAACGTCTTGCCCTCCACGCCTTCCAGGGTGAGGATCGGCGCGAACACCAGCAGGATGATCAGCTGGCCGAACGCCGCCGGTCGCGCCATCTTCATTGCCGAATCGGCGGCCACGCGCAGCCGCTCCATCGCGGTCAACGCACGGCCCAGTTCGGCGCGGCGCTGGCCCAGCATCAGCAGGGTCGACTCGACCACGATCACCGCGCCATCCACCAGGATGCCGAAGTCCAACGCACCCAGGCTCATCAGGTTGCCGCTGATGCCGAAGCGGTTCATGCCGATCACTGCGAACAGGAACGACAGCGGAATCACCAGCGCGGTGATCGTCGCCGCACGCAGATTGCCCAGCAGCAGGAACAGCACCACCACTACCAGCAGCGCGCCCTCGGTGAGGTTCCTGGCCACGGTCTTGATGGTGGAATTGACCAGCACGCTACGGTCCAGCACCGGCGCGGCCACGATGTCGGCCGGCAGCGATTTGTTCACCTGTTCCAGGCGCGCCGCAGCGGCCTGCGCCACGGTGCGGCTGTTGCCACCGGCGATCATCAGCGCAGTGCCGAGCACGGCCTCGTGGCCGTTGCGGCTGGCCGCACCCAGGCGCGGCGCGCGGCTCAGGTCGACGTCAGCCACATCGGCCACGCGCACCACCACGCCATTGCGGGTCGCCACCGGCGCCTGTGCCAGGTCGTCGGTGGTCAGCGCCAGGCCGTCGGCACGTACCACCAGGCCCTCGCCGGCACGCTGTACGAAGCCGGCACCGGCCTGCACGTTGGAGCGCTGCAGGGCGGTAACCAGGTCGGCCAGGCCGAGGCCATGCGCGGCCAGCTTGGCACTGTCCGGATGCACGCCGTATTCCTTGACGTAGCCACCGACCGTATCGACGCCGGCCAGCCCCGGGCTGGAACGCATCTGCGGCGCGATGATCCAGTCCTGCACGGTGCGCAGGTAGGTCGCGCGTTCCTCCGGCGTGCGCAGCAGGTTGCCTTCCGGTGTGCGGTAGACCTCACCGGCCTGCCAGCCTGCTTCACCGGGCTTGGCCAGCCTGGTCGGATCGAACGCGGTGAAGTCCACCGTCCACATCAGCACCTCGCCGAGGCCGGTGGTGACCGGCGACAGCATCGGCGACGCACCATCGGGCAGGTCTTCCGATGCCTCGCGCATGCGTTCGGCCACCTGCTGGCGGGCGAAGTAGATGTCGGTGGCATCGGTGAAGATCGCGGTGACCTGCGAGAAGCCATTGCGCGACAGCGAACGCGTGGTGGTCAGGCCGGGAATGCCGGCCAGCGCGGTTTCCAGCGGATAGGTCACCTGCCGTTCGATCTGCTCCGGGGTCAGCGCCGGGGCCACCGTGTTGATCTGCACCTGGCGGTTGGTGATGTCCGGCACGGCGTCGATCGGCAGCTTGCCCAGCTGGAACAGGCCCACGGCGGCGATCAGCGCGGCCATGAACACCACCAGCCAGCGGTGGCGCACCGCTGTTTCAATGATCAGCTTGAACATGGTCGCCTCCTCAGTGGCCGTGCTCGGCTTCGCCCTTGGCCAGTTCGGCCTTGAGCAGGAAGGCGTTGGCACCGACGATGCGTTCGCTGCCGCTCAACCCACCGAGGATCTCGATGCGGTCACCGGCACGGCGCCCGGCCAGGACCGGCTGCGCCTTGAAGCCACCGTCGACGGCGACGAACACCGCGCTGCTGCCATCGACGTTCTGCACCGCATCGGCGGGCACGCTGAGCGAACCGTCCTGGCCTTCGGTGACCACCACGGCTGACACCGGCGAACCGGCCGGCGGCAGTGGCGCATCGACCGGCGTGGCGCGGATCACCGCGACGCCCCCCTGCTGGCGGACATCGGCGGCCGAGCCGGTGACGGTGGCGGTGAAGCTGCCCCCCGGCACACTCACTTCCAGCTTCATGCCCGGCGTGACCTGTGCAGCCAGCGCCGGCGGTGCGGTGAACACCAGCTCGTTCATCGACGGGTCGGCGACATCGGCGACTGCACTGCCGGCGGCGACCACACCGCCCGGAGTGACCTGCACGTTACCGACGATGCCGGCCACCGGGCTGGTGATGCGCACGCGGCCACTGGCATCGGGCGCGCCGTTGGCGGCGGCCTGGGCCTGCGCGGCAGCGGCCTGGGCCTGTGCCGCCAGCGAACGTGCGCGCGAGGCTTCCATCTCCTGGCGCGCGACCACGCCCTGGTCGACCAGCGCCTTGTCGCGGCCATAGGCCAGGCGCGCGGCCTCGGCTTCGGCCGAGGCGGCCAGCGCATTGGCACGGAACACCGCCGCTTCGCCACTGACCACGATGGCCAGGGCCTGGTTCTGCTTCACTGCGGTGCCCGGTGCGACCAGCACGCGTTCGACGCGGCCGGTAACGGTCGACGCCACCGAGGCACGTGCGCCCACCGACGGCTCGACGCGGCCGGACAGGCGCGTCGAGCCACCGCCACCGCGGCCGATGGCGACCACCTCGATACCGGACGCCTTGATCTGCTCCGGGGTCAGCGGCACCACGCCTTCATCGGCGCCAGCCGGCGCCTTGGCTTCCTTGCTGTCGGTCGCGTGGCCATGGCCATCGTCGGTGCCGGCCTTGGCCGCGGCGGGGTCTTCATTTGCAGGTGTCTGCGCATTGCCGGCGCAGCCGGCCAGCAGCACGGTCAGCAGCACGCCGCCGATCAGCGGGAAGGTACGGGAGAGAGTCATGGGGCCTCCACAAAAGGTGCGCGCCCTTCGAGGCGGGCAAGATCGATTTCCGCGCCGACGCGCGACAGGCGCGCATCCACGGCGGCGGCGCGGGCGGCGATAAGGGCGCTGCGCGTGCTGCGCAGTTCCAGCTGCGAGATGCGTCCGGCGTCGAAGCCGATGCGTGCAAGGCGGTAGGCCTCTTCGGCGGCGACCACGCTTTCATCGGCGGCACGGGTGCGGCTGCCGGCCGCCTTCAGCCCGGCCACGGCGGATAGGCGTGCGGCCTCGCTGTCGCGGCGCTGCTGGTCCAGGCGTGCCTCGGCCGCGCGCTGCTCGGCATTGGCGGCGCGGATGCCACCGCGGTTACGGTCGAACAGCGGGATGCTGAGGCTGAGCCCGAGGTTGTAGGCACGCTCGCCGCCTTCGCGGAAGCGGGTCTGTGCGGCGGTGACGCTGAGGTCGGGCAGGGCGCGCTTGCGCTCCACGTCGACCAGCTTGCCCGCCGCATCGGCTTCGGCTTCGGCAATGCGCACTGCCAGTGCGGTATCGGTGGCACCGCGCGGCAGCGGCGGTGCGCGGTCGAGCAGGCTGTTGTCGATCGACTGCACCGGCGCATCCAGCAGCGCGGTGCCGGCCAGGCGGGCCAGCGCGGCATCGCGGAACGCCTGTGCTTCATCCAGCGACGCCATGGCATTGGCTACTTCGCTCTGCGCTTGCACCGCGCGCAGCTGTGGTTCGCGGCCCTGCTTGACCATGGCGTTGACGGCGTTGGCGTCATCGCGGGTCAGTGACAGTGCTTCCTCGGCCAGGGTGTAGCGGCGCAGTGCACTTTCCGCCTGTGCATAGACCACCGCCAGCTGGCTGGCCACGTCGCTGCGACTCTGCGCGCCACGCAGGTTGGCCGCCTGGGCCTCGGCACGGGCGGCACGAACGCGCGCGCCACGCTGGCCCCAGACCTCCAGCGGCTGGGACAGGGTGAGTACGGTGTCGGCCTTGCCCATGCCGCGGTAGGTGCCGGAGCCCCAGGCGTTTTCGGCCGACCAGGAAAGGGAGGGGTTGGGTAGCGCACGGGCCTGGTCGGCGCGCGCATCGGCGGCCTCGGCCAGTGCCGTGCCCACACGAGTGCCGGGCAGCTGGTCCAGGCGTTCAAGCAGGGTGTCGTAGGAGGGGGCGGCTTGCGCCATCACCGATGCCGCCGGGGCCAGGCCCAGCAACACGGCGACGACCAGCCCGGCCGCACGCGGCGACCGAGGTGTCAGGATCGACATAGGGGGATTCCGGTTGTGAGTGAAACGGGAGCCCGCAATCGCGGGACGCGCTCAACTCACGCCCGGGGTGGACGCGTCAATTCATCCTGGGCGACCGCATAGGTCGCCGCATCGCCTGCACTCATCCAGCGCGCCGGCAGTGGCGCCCCGAAGGCGGCGATCGTGTGCGCCGGCAGGCTCAGGTTGGAGTGGTGGCAGTGGTTGTGGCCACAGGCACCGACATGCTTGCCGTCGCTGTCGCCATCGGAATCCGGTGTGGACTCCACATGCACCGTGCTGGCGTGCGGTTCCACCGTGCACGCCAGGGCATCGGCCACCGGCACGACCACGAATGCCGCCATCAGCAGCATCAGCAGGGTCGAACGGAGGTGGCGGGTGATCCAGCGCATGAAGGGGAGGCTAGCAAGCGGTTTTCGCCGGATACAATATCAATGGCCGCTTCGGGAATACGTCGGAATCTCCCGTTCAGGTGGGGCGGGCCTTTCGGCCCACCGGGCTGCGCTTCTGTAGAGCCGAGCCCACGCTCGGCTGCTGTCGCACGATCAGCCGAGCATGGGCTCGGCTCTACAACGAAGGTCACGGCAGCTTCGCGATCACCTTGATCTCGAACTGGAACCCGTACAGCCAAGTCACACCGATGCCGGTCAGGGTCGGGAGGCGGACATTGCCTGGCAGATCGCACCGGCTCCAAGCCATGCGTACCAAAGCCTGCTTGTCGGGATTGGCTCTTGGTGGGAAAGGCCGGGGCCGGGACAATTCCGAAACACGCTACGGAAGCCTAGGGAATCGACTCGATGAACTACTACGCGCTATCCCAGGCAAATCCGCCAGGATGCCCCTCGTACTATCTGGACGCTCAGCTTCACGACAGGTTCTATCCTTTCCATCCTGCTGTTTCCCATGGCCGATTCCCTTGGTACGCTAGGGCCAGAACTGACATGGCACGGGTATTTACAGACACCATGGTGCTGGTTGGCCCTGAGGCGAGTCATTCCAACGACATCGTTCGCATTACCTCGCACATTTACATTGCAAGCCAGAAGTTCCTGGAAGCCTGCCTGAAATTTGATGCCAAGATGATCGACTTCAGGCGCATTCCTCATGTTTCAGAGAAGGGATGGACGACTTCGACGAGTGAGTACAGTGCCATCATCTTCCATGAGACCAGCCTCTCCTCCGTCGCCTCTGAGGAAAATCAGATGGCGTACAGCAAGTATGGAGAGTCTCGCAGGATCAAGAAGCTGCGCGTGAAAAGCTCTTTCAAAGAACACTTGTTCCGGATTGAGAACATGGAAGGCTCCAGCAATACCTTGATCTGCTCGGAGGACTTTCGTGCTTATGTCGGGGATAGTCTCAGCGGCGTCGAATTTGTTGATACCGCGGATGTGGAGTGGCCGCGAATCAAGCCGATCTGAGTCACCCGACGGCGCGGAAGCAGGCGAGTGCAGGTCAACGCCCGTTGTTGCCGGCCAGCGGCCGGCACTACCCGGGTCATGGCAGCTTTGCGATCACCTTGATCTCGAACTGGAACCCATACAGCCAGGTCACACCGATACCGGTCAGGGTCGGGTGCGGCGCCTCGCCCCAGTACTCGGGCACGATCGCCCAAGCCTTCTCGAAGTTCTTCTCCGGATCGACCAGGAACACGGTCACGTCGATCACGTCATCGAACGTGCAGCCGGCAGCAGCCAACACCGCATTGAGATTCTTGAAAGCGCGGCGCACCTGCGTTTCGAAGTCTGGCTCGGGCGAGCCGTCCTCACGGCTGCCGACCTGGCCGGAGACGAACAGGAAGCCATTGGATCGGATCGCCGGCGAGTAGCGGTTGCGCTCGTACAGGGCCTGGCGGCCGGTGGGGAAAACGACAACACGCTGTGACATGGGAAGGAATCCGTGGGAGAGAACGCCATCCTCCGCGCCAGTGCTGTCTGGATAAACCGCGATTATCAGCCTAGATTGATTGCCAATCCCAAACAATCATGGCCCGCCATGGACCGTTTCGAGGCGATGCGGGCCTTTGCCCGGGTTGTGGAAACCGGCAGCTTCACCCGCGCCGCGCAGACTCTGCAGGTCAGCCGCACCACGGTCACCCAGCTGGTGCAGCAGCTGGAGGCACACCTGCGGCTGCGCCTGCTCAACCGCACCACCCGACGGGTCAGCGTCACCGCCGATGGCGCGGCTTACTACCCGCGCATCGCCCGCCTGCTGGCCGAGCTGGAAGAGGTGGAGGGCGGGCTGGGTGACGCGGCCAGCCAGCCGCGCGGCCGCCTGCGGGTTGATGTACCCGGACCCTACGCGCGGTTGCGGCTGGTACCCGCACTGCCGGATTTCCAGGCGCGTTACCCGGAGATCCAGCTGGACATCGGCGTCAGTGACCGCGAGGTCGACGTCATCGCCGACAACGTTGACTGCGTGATCCGCGGCGGCACCCCGGCCGACCCGGCGCTGGTGGCGCGGCCGCTGGCGGCGCTGCCGATCGGTTTCCACGCCAGCCCCGGCTATGTGCAGCGTTTCGGCGTGCCGACCGATCCGCGCGCGCTGGAAGGGCCGGACCACTACATGGTCGGCTTCCTCAGCCCGCGCAGTGGCCGGGCGCGGGTGTTCACTGCACAACGTGGCGATGAGCGCATCGAGGTGCAGGGCCGCTACACGGTCGGCTTCGACGACGGCAACGCGTATCTGGCGGCCGCGTTGGCCGGCCTGGGGGTGGTGGCGCTGCCCAGCTACATGGCCGCGCCGCACGTGGCGCGCGGCGAATTGCTGCCGGTGTTGCTGGACTGGCAGCTGCCGCCAATGCCGATGCATGTGATGTTCCCGCCGAACCGGCACATGAGCCAGCGGCTGCGGGTGTTCATCGATTGGGTGGTGGAAGCGTTGGGGTGATGCACACGCACCTGTAGAGCCGAGCCCACGCTCGGCTGCTTCTCGCTCCAGCGCTCAAGGCCCGCGCTTCGCGCGTGAGCAGAGCACGGGTTCGGCTACAGGGAGGGCTTCCTGCCGCAGGCATGCGAAAATCATCGCGGCACGCAACAGCAACCATCGCCACGCATGAATCGCATCGTCGCACTGGACACCGAAACCACCGGCATCTCCCACCGCCTGGGACACCGCGTGATCGAAATCGGTGCCGTCGAACTGATCGACGGCCAGCTCAGCGGCCGCCAGTTCCACACCTACCTGCAGCCGCAGCGCAAGGTGGACTGGGGCGCACAGCGCGTGCATGGCATCAGCGATGCGATGCTGGTGGGCAAACCGCTGTTTTCCAGCAAGGCCGCCGAACTGCTGGACTTCCTGCGCGGCAGCGAGATGGTCGCGCACAACGCCACCTTCGATGTGGGTTTCCTCGACAATGAGCTGCGCCTGGCTGGCATTCCTGCCACGCTGGCCCAGCACTGTCGCGTCACCTGCAGCCTGAAGCTGGCGCGCGGGCGCTGGCCCGGTCAGGGCAACAAGCTGGACGACGTGCTGCAGCGCCTGCGTATCCCAAGCAAGCGCGGCCTGCACGGCGCGCTCAAGGATGCCCATCTGCTGGCGCAGGTGATTCCGCACCTGCGCTGAGGCCTGGCCGCTGTTACACCGGCCGCAACCAGCGCTCGATCATTGCCACCCCACGTGCCACCCCGTCCTCATGGCTCATCGCCGCGCCCAGGGCTGCCGCGCGTGCGCGTGTTGCGTCGGTTTCAGCGAAGGTGATGGCTGCCGCCAGCGTTGCTGCATCCAGTCGCTTCGATGACAACGGTGCCGGTGCCACGCCCAACCGATGCAGGCGATCGGCCCAGAAGAACTGATCCGCGGCGAACGGCATCACCAGCGAGGGAATGCCGGCGCGGCAGGCCGAATGCGTGGTGCCGCTGCCACCATGGTGGATGGCGAGTGCGCAATGCGGGAACAGTGCTTCGTGTGGCGTCGGGCCGAGCACGAACACATCTGCTGGCAGCGCGCCCGTCGGCAGCCCGGCCCACCCCGGAAACAGCAGCACCCGGCGTGGCGCCAGCGCCTGCAGCAGGGCCGGCAGCACGCGCTCGCGATCAAACCCGGTCATGCTGCCAAAGCCCAGGTACACCGGCGGCGGCCCGGCATCGAGGAAGGCCTGCAGATCGACCGGGGGCTTCCACGGCGCATCAGGAAGCCGCCACTGGCCACAGACGATGTGGTCGGCTGGCCAGTCCGCCGGTGGCGGCAGCAGCTGCGGCGAGATGCCATAGAGCATCGGCAGGCCGGACCACAACGCGCGGCGCGGCGATTGCCCCAGTTGCTGGCGTGCCGCGTTGATCGGCCGGCGGAACTGGCGCCAGATCAGGCCGTTGACCAGCCCATAGCTGGCGCGGTTCAACCAGCCCGGCGAGCGTCCCGGTGGCAGGAACGGAGAGCGGAAGGCCCGCGTCGGGGTCAGCGGGATCATGCCGGTGCCGATGACCGGCATTCCGCGGCGTTCGCCCACGCTCATGCCGACGAAGGCCGCCAGTCCGCCGGTCAGAATCGCATCGCAGCCTTCGGCAGCCGCATCGGCCTGGCGCATCCAGCCGCTGACATGCTGCAGCGCCATCCGTGCCAGACCGGACCTGGCGGCGGCAACACCGTTGCCACGCGACACCAGGGCGACCACTTCGTCATGGATGTCACCCTCAAGGGCCGCGTGGGGCACATCCAAGGCCTGCGCGCTGCCCAGGGTGCCGCCATCGGCCAGCAGTGTCACCGCGTGGCCTGCGCCGATCAGCCCATGGCAGAGCATGGCCAGCGGGCGCGTATCGCCTTCGGTTCCGTAGGTCAGGGCCAGCAGCCGCATGGAAAGCTCCGCAGTGATCCGGGCCAGTATGCCGGTTGGCGGAGTGCCCCCGGCCCTGCCGGTTCAGTCCCCGCCTGTGGGTAACTTGCGCAAGTGCTTGAACCCGTGCATAATGCGCGGCTCGCTGTGTCCGGTTTTCTACCGGGCGGCGCCCCCGGGAGCACGTCCCCGGCCGCCCAACGCCAGCGTAACCCTTTGATTCTCTTGACGTGTGGTGGGCAACCATCGAGGCCGCCGTCGCCCGGGCTACGGGCTGACAACTACTACTATCGAGGTGCGCAATGTCCCGCGTATGCCAGGTTTCCGGCAAGCGAGTGCAGACGGGTAACAACGTCTCGCACGCCAACAACAAGACCCGTCGTCGTTTCCTGCCGAATCTGCACGAGCGCCGTTTCTGGGTGGCCAGCGAGAACCGCTGGGTCAAGCTTCGTGTTTCCGCGCATGCACTGCGCACCATCGACAAGAACGGCATTGATTCCGTTCTGGCTGAGCTGCGTGCGCGCGGCGAAAAGGTCTGAGGAGTAAAGCATCATGGCAGGCAAGCGCGATAAGGTCCGTATGATTTCCTCGGCCGGTACCGGCCACTTCTACACGACCGACAAGAACAAGAAGAACACCCCGGGGAAGATGGAATTCCTGAAGTACGATCCGGTCGTGCGCAAGCACGTCCTGTACAAGGAAGGCAAGATCAAGTAATCCGCACGGATTGCTGATCCCCGCGAAGAAACCCGCCCTTGTGGCGGGTTTTTTCATGCCTGGCATCCAGGTGGTGGGTGCCGACCGTTGGTCGGCACGCTCTCCCCGCACCCGGTAGCTGTCGACCCTGGTCGACACGCTGGCTCTCTGCCGTCGGTTCGAAAGGCAGTCGAGCATGGCTCGACTCTACAAATCCTGCTGGGCAGAATGGCCCATCACCTCCCGACGGGCGACGCGATGCTGTTCGAGTGGTTGCTGGGTTCGTATCTGCTGCTGATCGACTGGCTGATCCGGCTGGTCGCGCTGTGCTGGATTCCCACCCGCACCACGCCGGGGGCGGCGCGCAGCTGGCTGCTGCTGGTGGGCTTCGTGCCGCTGCTGGGCCTGCCGCTGTACCTGCTGTTCGGCCACCCATGGCTGTCGCGCGAGCGCATCCGCCGCCAGGCCGAGGCCTCGCAGGTCATCCGCGAGGAACAGGCGCTGCAGCATCGCCTGCGCTGGACCCCGCAGCCGGACACCGCCAGCGCCGAGATCGTGCCGCTGGTGCAGCGCCAGGGCGACTTCATGCCGGTGCACGGCAACGCCGTCGATCTGCTGACCGACTACGACGAATCGCTGCACACGCTGATCGCCGACATCGACCAGGCCGAAGACCGCGTGCACCTGCTGTACTACCTGATGTTCGACGACGCGGTGGGCGAGGCGATCGTCGAGGCGCTGCAGCGTGCGGCTGCACGTGGCGTGCAATGCCGCGTGCTGCTCGACGCAGTAGGCGCCAAGCGCGGCCTGCGCGCCTATCGCAAGCGCCTGGAAGCGCGCGACATCGAAGTGCGCGCGATGCTGCCCGGTGGCCTGCGCTGGCGCCGCAGCGGCCGCATGGACCTGCGCAACCACCGCAAGATCGCGGTGATCGACAACGAAGTGGCCTATGTCGGTTCGCAGAATCTGGCCGGCCCGCAGTTCGTGCCCGGCCACCCGAACCGCGAGCTGGTGGCGCGCGTGCGCGGCCCGGCAGTGGCGCACCTGGAAGCGGTGTTCGCCAGCGACTGGTACATGGAAACCGGCCAGCGCCTGGACGTGATCGCCGATGTGCCCGAGTGCAGCGACGACATCGCCACCCAGCTGCTGCCCAGCGGCCCGGCCTACCCCTACAGCAACGCACGCGATGCAGTGGCGGCGCTGATCCACCTGGCGCGGCGCCGGCTGGTGATGGTCACCCCGTATTTCGTGCCCGACGAAGCCACGCTGAGCGCCTTGCGCATTGCGGCCTTGTCCGGCGTGCAGGTGCAACTGATCCTTTCGGCCAGCAACAACCAGCGGCTGACGTCATGGGCGCAGGAGGCCTACTACGACGAGCTGCTGCGCTGTGGCGTGCGCATCGCGCTGTACGAACCGCAGTTCCTGCACGCCAAGCACATGAGCGTGGACGAGGACATCGCCGTACTCGGCTCGATCAACATGGATATCCGTTCGTTCGCGCTGAATGCCGAGATCGGCCTGATCTGCTACGACCACGCGCTGGTGAAGCAGTTGTGCGCGATCGAGGACGGCTACCTGCGTGAGTCGCGGCAGCTGGACCTGCAGCAGTGGCGCAGCCGCCCCACGTGGCGGCGCAGCCGCGAAGGCATCGCACGGCTGGCCGATGCGTTGATGTGAAACGGCGGCAACCGCCCGCTTCGGCAACCCGGCCCGTCATCGCCGATGGCCTACAATCGGCGCATGACTGATTCACCGCGTAATGGCGAACTGGACCTGGCAATCATCGGTGGTGGTGCGGCCGGGGTGCTGGTGGCGATCCAGGTGTTGCGCCAGGCCCAGGCGCCGCTGGCGCTGGCCATCTTCGAACCGGCTTCGCAGCTGGCGCAGGGCATCGCCTATGCCACGCCGTGGCCGGAGCACCTGCTGAACGTGCCGGCGGCGAAGATGAGTGCGTTTGCCGACCAGCCTGGCGATTTCCTCGACTACCTGATGGCCGCCAACGCCTACCCGGGCGAGGCGCGCGAGGTGCTGGGCGAGCGTTACGTGTGCCGCCACTACTTTGCAGCGTACCTGCAGCAGCGCCTGCAGGAGGCCGCTGCGGCCAGCCCGGCGCAGCTGCAGGTGATCGCGCAGCCGGTACTGGGCCTGCAGCCGGATGACCACGGCTACCAGCTGACACTCGGCGATGGCAGCACGCTGCATGCCGCGCAGGCGGTGCTCGCCACCGGCAACAGCATGCGGCCGCTGCCGGTGGCCGGTGCCGACGCACTGCCCGCCGATGACGTGATCGAGGCCTGGGACTACGACGGTGTGCGTACCCTGGCCGGCGACCAGGCCGTGGCCATTGTCGGCTCCGGCCTGAGCATGGCCGACACCGTGCTGGCGCTGGTCGCCGCCGGTCATACCGGCCCGCTGCATGTGATCTCGCGCCATGGCCTGCTGCCGTTGCCGCACGCGCACGGCGGCCTGCCCAGCTTCGATCCGGCGGTGCTGCTGCCGATGAACCTGCGCCAGCGCCTGCGTGCGCTGCGTAGCTTCGCCCGTCAAGCGCAGGCCGATGGCCTGCCGTGGCAGGGCGTGATGGACCGCATCCGTCCGCACGGGCAGGCGCTGTGGTGCAGCCTCGACGAGGCCGACCAGCGTCGTTTCCTGCGCCATGTGGTGCGCTACTGGGACGTGCATCGCCACCGCATCGCCGAAGAGGTCGACGCACAGCTGCAGGCGCTGACCGAAAGCGGCCAACTGCGCATTCACCGGTCCCGCCTGCAATCCGTCGGCCGCGAAGGCGATGCCCTGCGGCTGTCGGGTCGCGATGCCAACGGCAATGAACAGCACTGGACGATCAGCGGTGTGGTCAACGCCACCGGCGTGGAAACCCGCGCCAACGCGTTGCGCAATCCGTTGCTGCAGCAGCTGCAGGCCGATGGCCTCGCTCGCCCCGGCCCGCATGGGCTGGGCCTGGACAGCACGGTGCCGGGCGACCGCCTGCGCAGCGCCAGTGGCCAGCCGCAGGCACGGCTGGGCGTGCTCGGCAGCCTGCGCATCGGCAGCCTGTGGGAAAGCCTGGCGGTGCCTGAACTGCGTCAGCAGGCGCAGGCGCTGGCCACCGAAGTGGTCGCAGGAGCCGCGACGGCGATGCCGTAAAATGGAGGCATGGATGTCTCCCACCTGCTTGATGGCCTGAACCCGGCCCAGCGCGAAGCCGTCTCCGCTCCCCCCGGCCACCACCTGGTGCTGGCCGGTGCCGGTTCCGGCAAGACCCGCGTACTCACCCACCGCATCGCCTGGCTGCATGAAGTCGATGGCGTGCCGACCCACGGCATTTTCGCGGTGACTTTCACCAACAAGGCGGCCGGCGAGATGCGCCACCGCATTGACGCCCAGCTGCCCCATGGCAGCCGCGGCATGTGGATCGGCACCTTCCACGGCCTGGCCAACCGCCTGCTGCGCCTGCACTGGCAGGACGCGAAGCTGCCTGAAGGCTTCCAGGTGATGGACTCGGACGACCAGCTGCGGCTGGTCAAGCGCGTGGTACAGGCACTGGAACTGGACGACGGCAAATACCCGGCCAAGCAGATCGCGTGGTGGATCAACGCGCAGAAGGACGAAGGTCGCCGCCCGCAGCACATCCAGCCCGAACCGCACGACGCGTGGCTGGAAACCATGCGCCAGGCCTACATCGAGTACCAGGCACGCTGCGACCGCGCCGGCCTGGTCGACTTCGCCGAGCTGCTGCTGCGCGCGCATGAACTGCTGCGCGACAACCCGGCGCTGCTGTCGCATTACCGCGCCCGCTTCCGCGAGATCCTGGTGGACGAGTTCCAGGACACCAACGCCATCCAGTACGCCTTCGTGCGCGTGCTGGCCGGCGATTCCGGCCACGTGTTCGTGGTCGGTGACGATGACCAGGCCATCTACGGCTGGCGCGGCGCCAAGGTCGAGAACGTGCAGGGCTTCCTGCGCGATTTCCCGGGCGCGCAGACCATCCGCCTGGAGCAGAACTACCGCTCCACCGCCAACATCCTCGGCGCTGCCAACGCGGTGATCGCGCACAACCCGGATCGCATCGGCAAGCAGCTGTGGACCGACAGCGGCGACGGCGAGCCGATCGATCTGTATGCCGCGTACAACGAGATGGACGAGGCACGCTACATCGTCGAGCGCGCCCGTCAGTGGGTGCGCGACGGTGGCAGCTACACCGAAGTGGCCGTGCTCTACCGCAGCAACGCGCAGTCGCGCGCGCTGGAAGAAGCGCTGCTGAGCGAACAGGTGCCGTACCGCGTGTATGGCGGCATGCGCTTCTTCGAGCGTGCCGAAATCAAGGATGCGCTGGCCTACCTGCGCCTGCTGTCCAACCGCAACGACGACGCGGCCTTCGAGCGCGCGGTCAACACGCCCACCCGTGGCATCGGCGACCGCACACTGGACGAAGTGCGCCGCGAAGCGCGTGCGCAGGGCATCTCGCTGTGGGAAGCGACCATGCTGGTCACCCAGGGCAGCGCGCTGGCCGCACGTGCGCGCAATGCGCTGGCCGGCTTCCTGGTGCTGGTCAACGAGCTGCAGGCGCAGACCCTGCACATGACCCTGGCCGAGCGGGTGGACCACGTGCTGGCCCGCTCGCAGCTGCGCGAGCACTGGAGCAAGGAAAGCCGCAACGCGCTGGATTCGGAATCGCGTACCGACAACCTCGACGAACTGGTCTCGGTGGCCTCGCGCTTCGTGCGCCGCGCCGACGACATCGAGGAAGTGGGCGAGGACATGGACGAGCTGGTCGCGTTCCTGGCCTATGCCGCGCTGGAGGCCGGTGAGGGCCAGGCGCAGGCGGGCGAGGACGGCGTGCAGCTGATGACCCTGCACTCGGCCAAGGGCCTGGAATTCCCGCTGGTATTCCTGGCCGGCCTGGAAGAAGGCCTGTTCCCCAGCGCACGTTCGCTGGAGGAAAGCGGGCGTCTGGAAGAAGAGCGCCGCCTGGCCTACGTCGGCATCACCCGCGCGCGCCAGAAGCTGGTGCTGAGCTATGCCGAATCGCGCCGCATCCATGGCCAGGACAACTACAGCCTGCCGTCGCGCTTCCTGCGCGAGATTCCGCGCGAGCTGCTGCACGAAGTCCGCCCGAAGGTGCAGGTCTCGCGACCGGCCTCGATGGGCGCCAGCCGGGTGATGGGCCATGCCTCGATCGAGGCACCGCCGGTCAAGCTCGGCGCGCTGGTTACCCATCCCAAGTTTGGCGAAGGCATGGTGACCGACTACGAAGGCAGCGGCGCACACGCCCGCGTGCAGGTCGAATTCGCCGACGCCGGCAGCAAGTGGCTGGTGATGGCCTACGCCAACCTGACGGTGATCTGATCACCGTCGAGCGGCGGGATACCTGTAGAGCCGAGCCTATGCTCGGCTGCTTGTACCGCCAAAAGCAGCCGAGCATGGGCTCGGCTCTACAATAGGCGGCACTTCTTTCAGGAACGCTCCCATGACCGAACCCGCGCTGCACGTCACCGTGACGTTGAATGCCCGGCTGCAGCCCGAACATCGCCACGAACTGTTCGAGGACCCACTCGATGCGCTGCTGCAGGCGGCCAATGTCGGCGAGATCACCGGCGGCGGCACGGCGATGTCCGACCTGGGTGAGGTCGAATACGGCGATATCGAAGTGGCGCTGGTCGATGCCGATGGCGTGCCCAAGCTGATCGACCTGCTGGAGCAGCTGGGTGCACCGAAGGGCTCGAAGATCCAGGGCGCGGGTGAAGCCGATCGCAGCTTCGGCGTGACCGAGGGCCTGGGCATCTACCTGGATGGCCTGAACCTGCCGGACGAGGTCTACGAACAGTGCGATTCCAACCACGTGTTCGAGCAGCTGTCGGAGAACATCGACGGCCTGGGCGAGATCTGCAGCTGGTGGCAGGGCCCGAGCGAGACCGCGCTGTACATGTACGGCCAATCGTTCGAGGCGATGCGCGATGCGATTGACGGGTTCGTGGCCAGCTACCCGCTGTGCCAGAACGCGCGGATCGTGCAGATCGCCTGAAGGCGGGCCTGATGTAGAGCCGAGCCCATGCTTGGCTGCTTCGTCCGCAGCCGAGCATGGGCTCGGCTCTACAGGAGCAGGTTATCGGCCGGCTGACTGCCGGGCGTTGTCGCGCTGGGCAAGATCCTTGCCCAGGTAATAACCGCCGCAGAACAGCACGAAGGCGGCGATGAGGCTCCACAGGATGATCCTTAGCGGGGAGCGTGGTGTCGGCTTGCCGTCCTGCATGCGGGTTCTCCCAAGGCGGCGCGGCGCCGCCTACCCAGCTTGCGCCGCAGTGATCGGGTACGCAAGCCGGCGGTGCGCACACGCCGCTGCGCGGCGCCGGATTGATCCTGCTCAAGGCGCCGCCTCCACATCCGGTGTGCAATGGTGTCGTTCCCATCTGGCAGACCGCCACGGAGCCCCACCATGTACAAGCGCATCCTGATTGCCACCGACGGGTCCGAGCTGGCCGACAAGGGCCTGGCGAAGGGCCTGGAGCTGGCCAAGGACCTCAATGCCGAGGTCGATATCGTCACCGTTTCCGAGCCGTGGGCCGTCGGCATGTACGACGCCATGGGCTGGAGCGTGGGTTACATGAACAGCCCCGAGTACAAGGCCGACCGCGAGGAAGGGGCGCAGAAGGTGCTGCAGCCGGCGCTGGCCAAGGCTGCCGAGCAGGGTATCACCGCCAACCCGGTGCACGTGCTGGACCGCTACGCGGCCGACGGCATCATCGAGACGGCGGCCGAGCGCAACAGCGACCTGATCGTGATGACCTCGCACGGCCGCCGTGGCGTGACCCGCGTGCTGCTGGGCAGCCAGACTGCCGAGGTGCTGGCACGCAGCACGCTGCCGGTACTGGTCATCCGCTGATCCATACCCGCAGATTCAAGCGTTCCCGGGGAGGGACCCGACGCCGGCCGCAGGATGCGCGCCGGCGTTGTTTTTTGTGGGGGCCGGGGTGGATCCACGCATGGCGTGGATCTACTGAGTTGCAGATCTACTGAGTTGCAGGGATCCGACCCCGGTCACATCACCAGCTGTACAGCTTCCAGTACACCGGCGACACGCCATCCTTGTCGTTGTCGAATCGGCCATCGCCGTTCTTGTCGTACATGTAGAACGGGGCACCGCGCGACGGCGTCACCTTGACCATGCGCAGCTGGCCGGACACACGGTATTCCTCGATGACATCGCCGTTGTCCATAGTGCGCTTGGAGACATCGGCGCCCTTGACGTCCACCGGGGGAGCACCCGCGCCACCCATGCTGGCGCAGCCAGCGAGCAGGAGCAGGGAAGCCAGCATCAGGGTCTTCATCGGCGGGGGCCTTTGCCTGGAAAGAGCCCTGATTATGCCCCATCGCGGTGTGCGCGCCGTGTCGCCGCGGTGCAGGCACGGGCGCGTAGAATCGGCGCATGAGCAGATTAGTCCTGATCGACGGGTCCAGTTACCTGTACCGCGCGTTCCACGCGCTGCCGCCCCTGTCCAATGCACAGGGTGAGCCCACCGGCGCGCTGTTCGGCGTGGTCAACATGCTGCGTTCGACGCTGAAGGAGCGCCCGGCCTACGTCGCGTTCGTGGTCGATGCGCCCGGCAAGACCTTCCGTGATGACCTGTACGACCAGTACAAGGCCAACCGCCCGCCGATGCCCAATGAGCTGCGGAGCCAGGTCGAGCCGATGTGCCGCATCGTCGAAGCGCTGGGCATCAGCATCCTGCGCATCCCCGGCGTGGAAGCCGACGATGTGATCGGCACGCTTGCGCTGCAGGGCCTGGCGCAGGACCTGAAGGTGACCATCTCCACCGGCGACAAGGACTTCGCCCAGCTGGTGCGCCCGGGTATCGAGCTGGTCAATACCATGACCGGCAGCCGCATGGATTCCGACGCGGCGGTGATGGACAAGTTCGGCGTGCGCGCCGACCAGATCATCGACCTGCTGGCGCTGATGGGCGACGCGGTCGACAACGTGCCGGGCGTGGAGAAGTGCGGGCCGAAGACCGCTGCCAAGTGGCTGGCCGAGTACCAGCACCTGGACGGGGTGATGGCGGCCGCGCCGACCATGAAGGGCAAGATCGGCGAGAACCTCCGCGCCGCGCTGGAGCGCCTGCCGCTGAACCGCGAGCTGGTGACCATCCGCACCGACCTGGCGCTCGAGGCCAGCCCGACCAGCCTGGCGCTGCGCGAGCAGGACGTGCCGGAGCTGACCGAACTGTATACGCGCTACGGCTTCACCCAGGCCCTGAAGGAACTGGGTGCGCCTGTGCCGGCGCCGGCAGCGGCCAGCGAGGCCACCCCGAGCCTGCGCGGTACCGCGGCCGGCTTCGCGCGGGGCAGCGCCGAGGCACCGGCAGCGGACACGCTGGATCCGGCGCTGGCCGCACCAGGTGAGTACGAGACCGTTCTGACCGCCGAGCAGCTGCAGGCTTGGGTCGAGCGCCTGCAGCAGGCCGAGCTGATCAGCTTCGACACCGAAACCGATGCGCTGGACGCGATGCGCGCGCGGCTGGTGGGCATCAGCCTGGCGGTCGAGCCGGGCAGGGCGGCCTACATTCCGGTCGGCCATGATTACCCGGGGGCTCCGGTCCAGCTGCCAGCGCAGCAGGTGCTGGACGCACTGCGCCCGGCGCTGCAGGACCCGGCGAAGAAGAAGCTGGGCCAGCATGGCAAGTACGACCTGCATGTGCTGCGCCGCCACGGCGTGGGCGTGCAGGGCTACCACGACGACACCATGCTCGAGAGCTTCGTGCTCAACTCCACCGCCACCCGTCACGACATGGATTCGCTGGCCCTGCGTTACCTGGGCTACAGCACCGTCAAGTTCGAGGACGTGGCCGGCAAGGGCGCCAAGCAGATTCCGTTCTCGCAGGTGGGCATCGACGAAGCCAGCCGCTATGCGGCCGAAGACGCCGACATCACCCTGCGCCTGCATCGCGCGCTGCAGCCGCAGCTGCTGGCCGAGCCGGCGCTGGACAGCGTGTACCGCGACATCGAGATGCCGCTGGTGCCGGTGCTGGCCAGCATCGAAGCCAACGGCGTGCGGATCGACACCGACGAGCTGCGCCGGCAGAGCCAGGACCTGTCCTCGCGCATGCTGTCCGCGCAGCAGAAGGCCACCGAGCTGGCCGGCCGCAGCTTCAACCTGGATTCGCCCAAGCAGTTGCAGGCGGTGCTGTTCGACGAGTTGAAGCTGCCGGCGGTGGTGAAGACCCCGAAGGGCCAGCCCAGCACCAATGAAGAGGCGCTGGAGGCGATTGCCGACCAGCATGAACTGCCGCGGGTGATCCTCGACTACCGCGGATTGGCCAAGCTGCGCAGCACCTACACCGACAAGCTGCCGGAGATGGTCAATCCGGACACCGGCCGGGTGCACACCAGCTACCACCAGTCCGGCGCCGCTACCGGCCGCCTGTCCTCGTCGGACCCGAACCTGCAGAACATCCCGATCCGCACCGAGGACGGTCGTCGCATCCGCCGCGCGTTCATCGCCCCGGAAGGCTGCCAGCTGCTGGCCGCCGACTATTCGCAGATCGAGCTGCGGATCATGGCGCACCTGTCCGAGGACCCGGGCCTGGTGCGCGCCTTCGAGCAGGGTGCCGACGTGCACCGGGCCACCGCCGCCGAGGTGTTCGGGCGCACGCTGGAGGAGGTGACCCCGAACGAGCGCCGCGCCGCCAAGGCGATCAACTTCGGCCTGATGTACGGCATGAGCGCCTTCGGCCTGGCCCGCAACCTGGGCATCGACCGCGGCCAGGCGCAGGACTACGTGGCGCTGTACTTCAACCGCTACCCGGGCGTGCGCGACTTCATGGAGCGGATGCGCCAGCAGGCCCGCGACCAGGGCTATGTGGAAACCCTGTTCGGCCGCCGCCTGTACCTGAACGACATCCACGCCCGCAACCAGGGCCTGCGTGCCGGGGCCGAGCGCGCCGCGATCAACGCGCCGATGCAGGGCACAGCCGCCGACATCATCAAGCGCGCGATGGTGGATGTGGACCAGTGGCTGCGCGACAGCGGGGCACCGGCACGGATGATCCTGCAGGTGCACGATGAACTGGTGTTCGAAACCGAAAGCAGTTTCGTCGAAGACTTGCGCTTGCAGGTGGTGGAACGCATGTCGCAAGCGGCCAAACTGCGGGTGCCGCTGGTGGTCGATACGGGCGTCGGCAGCAACTGGGATGAAGCGCACTGACCGCATTCCGGGCCGAAAACGACGTGAATTTGTTCATGAGTCGGGGGTTTCTGACTCGACCATGAATGTTGCCCCGATTGAATTTCATTAAATGGGGCCCCTTCACGAACCGTTAGTGTTCGGAGTGCTTCTATAACTCCCGACAGGCGCAATGCCTGTTGTAGATCTCTCCCATCCCCTGGAGCAGATCTCGGAACGGGGACTCCTCCCCAAGTGCCCGTTCCCCGGCCCCGTTGACCTCCCCCTGGTCAGCGGGGCTTTTTATTTGTGCCGTTGCCAGACGCCATCGCCTGCGCCACGCTGGGCCACCGTTCCGCAGGGGAAGACCATGCCCGACCTGTTCGCCCTGGCCATGCCGTGGTGGGAATTCATCCTGCGCGCGGTGGTGGTCTACGTCGTGGTGCTGGGCATGGTCCGGCTGGGCGGCAAGCGGGCTCTGGGGCAGATCACGCCGTTCGACGTGCTGCTGATCGTGCTGCTGGGCAACGCGGTGCAGAACGCGCTGCTGGGCACGGATACCTCGCTGGGCGGCGGCCTGCTGCTGGCGGCGACCCTGATCCTGCTGAACTACGGGGTGGGCTGGCTCACCACCCGGAATCGGCGCATGGAGCGGTTGATCGAAGGAGAACCCACCGTAATCGCGCGCGATGGTCGCCTGTTCGAGGCGGTACTTCGCCGCGAGCTGATCAGCCGCGCCGACTTCGATGCCGCGCTGCGCCAGCAGGGCGGGCTGCAGATTGAAGATGTGCAGATTGCCCTGCTGGAGACGACAGGGCACATCACCATCATCGCGCGGAAGGGCAGCTGACCAGCGCCGAGCCCACGCCCCGCGCGACGACACCCCTTAGAGCCAGTCGCGCGGCACCAGGTAGTCGGCCAGGCGCGATTCGGGGCTGCCGGGTTCGGGCGAGAAGCCGTACTCCCAGCGCACCCGCGGCGGCAGGCTCATCAGGATGCTTTCGCTGCGGCCACCGCTCTGCAGCCCGAACAGGGTGCCGCGGTCGTAGACCAGGTTGAATTCCACGTAGCGGCCGCGGCGGTACAGCTGGAACTCGCGTTCGCGCTCGCCATAGATGGCGTCCTTGCGCTGCTGCACGATCGGCAGGTAGGCGTCGAGGAAGCCATCGCCGACCGCGCGCAGATAATCGAAATCGCGCTCGAAGTCGCCGTGCAGGTCGTCGAAGAACAGACCGCCGACGCCGCGCGTTTCGTTGCGGTGGCGCAGGAAGAAGTACTCATCACACCAGCGCTTGTGCGCGGCGTAGCGTTCGTCGCCGAACGGTGCACACAGATCGCGTGCGACCCGGTGCCAGTGCTGCACGTCCTCGTCGAACGGGTAGAACGGGGTCAGGTCGAAGCCGCCGCCGAACCAGCTGGCCACCACTTCACCGTCGCGCTGCGCCTGGAAGAAGCGCACGTTGGCATGGGTGGTCGGCACGTATGGGTTGAGCGGGTGGAACACCAGCGACACGCCGGTGGCGCGCCAGGAGGCGCCCGCCAGTTCCGGGCGGTTGGCCGAGGCCGACGGCGGCAGGCGGCTGCCAGCAACGTCGGAGAAGCCGATGCCGGCCTGCTCGAACACCGCACCGTCGCGCAGCACGCGGGTACGCCCGCCACCGCCCTCTGCACGCTGCCACAGGTCTTCTTGGAAGCGGGCCCGGCCATCGACGGCCTCGATCGCCGCACAGATGCGGTCCTGCAGGTCGGTGAGGTAGGTGCGCACGCGCTCGAATTCGTTCATGGCGCGTACTTTACCGCAGGGCCAGGCCAACGCTGCGGACAGGCCCTGGCAGGCTCAGCGCTTGCGGTTGGAAGCGCGCGGCGCCGGAGTGTCCTCGGCCGTCGCTTCGTCCACCGCCTCCTGCAGGACGCGGCCCAGCTCCAGGGCGCTCCAGTTTCCGGTGTCCAGCACGTCGCAGGCGACGTGGCGCCCGCTGCGGTCGGCGGCACACAGCCGCTCCAGCGTCGCATGGGCGTCGACGTCGCTGCTGCGGCCCTGCGCTGCGACCAGGTTTTCGCAGCCCTCGCGCACGCCGGCACGGCACACGGTGGTGTAGTGCTCTGCCGCCTGTCGCCACTGGCCGGACAGCGCAAGACGGTTGCCAAGAATGTTGCAGCCCTGCAGCTTGCCCTGCGCGCAGCAGGCTTCGGCACCGCCGCTGGCCAGCGCCTGCGGGCAGTCCTGCGGCAGCGGCAGCACCGTGTAGTGTTTCGGCGGGCTGCAGGTGCTCGCGCCCTCGCCGGTCGGCACGAACACCTGGAAGCGTGTCCACGTGTCCAGGCCCAGCAGCTGGCCCCCGGGCAACGGCCGCAGCACGAAGTCGCCGCCCTTGTCGTGGCGGATGCGGATGTCGCCGTCTTCGACACGAGCACGCAGCTGGCTGTCCCAGCCGATGCCGACCCGTCCTGCATCGCCGAAGTCCAGCGTATCCATCAGGCCACCTGCGGCGCGGAAGGTGCCGCAGGGCAGCGCCGTAGCCGGCTGCGGTCGCAACGAGGCGCCCAGCGCCTGCAATGCAGGCAGGCGCTCGCAGGCGGCGCTGTCCTTGCCGGGCGCGCACGCTGTGGTCAGTGCCTGCACCGCCTGCAAGGGGTCGCCGGATTCCCACGAGAGCTCGGCCACGCGGCTGCAGAAGCCGCCATGGCCGACCTGCTGGCACAACTGCAACAGCTGCTGGCGCTGCGCGGCCGGCACCACTACCGGCGTGGAGGGTGACAGCACGGAGCTCACGGCTTCGACCATCGCCGCACCCATCGCGGCCTTGACGATCTGCTCCCGCAGCGCCGGATCCGCTTCCAGCGCCGCTGCGCAGGCCGGTGTCTCGTTGCTGAAGCCGCCATTCCGGCACGGCACAGGCAGTTCGATGCCGGCCAGTGCGGTATCGAGGAGGGCCTGTTGCTGCGCCTCATCCGGCGTGGCCGGCGCCCTGGCCTCGTCATGCCAGCGATCGGCCAGCTGCAGGCACATGCCGGGCACGCCTTCCCGGCACGCCGCTGCCAGCACGGTCGGGGTCGCCTCGTGGCGGTTGTCCAGGCAGGCCGCCGCATCGGCCAGGCAGCTGCCCGCAGCCGGCGCAGCGGCTGCGGCGCACTGTGCAGGGGCCTGCAGGGTGTAGACCGTGCCGTCCACCTCGAGGGTGCGGCCACGGTCGCGCACCTGCAGCGCGCTGGGCAGGCCATATTCCAGACTCACCAGCTGCAGCTTGCCTTCGATCTGCTGGAACGCGACCGGGGTCGGAGCGCTGCCGAAGTGCTTCTGCTCGCCACGGTTGGATGAGCTGACGCGCAGCGTGCTGCTGCCTTCGTCGGCCTTGAACAGGCCGCATTGCGGTGCCTGTGCCGCGGCCACCGGCGTGGCCAGCAGCAACGCCCAGGCCAGCCAGTGGCGGTACGGTGCGAGTGAGAGCATGTCGACTCGTTGACGATCAAAAGCAAAACGCCGGGTGCTGCCGGAGGCCCTGGCCCACACCCGGCAGAACTCAGCGGAAGCGCGCGCGCACGTCGGGGCGCAGCAAGCGCCAGGCCAGCCAGCCCTGCAGGCCGAGAAGCACGAACGACATGCCGACCACGGTCAGCGTGATCAGCCAGCGTTTCAGCTGCAGCTCCTGCAGCAGGGCCGGGTCATCGGCCAGCAATGGGATGAGGTCGCGCATGAACACGTCCAGCCACCAGGCGACTGCGAAGTTGCTCAAGCCGCTCAACAGCAGCAGCACCACGAAGCTCCACAGGGCCCAGCGACGTTCACGCAGCAGGCCCCAGCTGGACACGGTCGAGGCCAGGCACAACAGCGCGACGATCATTGACGCGGCCACCGGGTGCGCCAGCAGCCAGACCAGGCTGTGCAGCTGCTGGTGCTGCACTTCGCTTTCCACCAGGTGCCACAGCGCAAGGTGGTTCAGCGGCCACAGCACCAGTCCCTGCAGCACGAAGTAGATCGTCAGCAGCAGTGACAGCCAGAACGAGGCCTGTGCCACCGGGCGCACCCAGGCGTGATAGGCCGGGGACGGCGGCGAGGGGATCGACGGGATCGACATTGACATCCGATGTCCTTGCAGTCGGCGCCCGCCTGCTCAGCGGACCGTCACCCGGGTGGCGACCGCCGGCAGGATATGGTGTTCGCTCAAGGGTGCCAAGGGCAGGCCATGCGGCGGTTGCAGCGGCACCCAGGCCAGCTCGGCGATCTCGGCGCGCGCCTGCGGCGCACCGTCCACCTGCACCCACCAGGCCTGTGCCTGCACGCGGTGGCCGGGCTCGTTTACCGCCCAGTCCTCGAACGTGCCCAGCGCGATGGCGGCATCGGCGCACAGCTGTACCCCCAGTTCCTCGTCCAGCTCCCGGGCCAGCGCCTGCAGGGGCGCTTCGCCGGGTTCGGGCTTGCCACCTGGCTGGATGAAGCGGCGTGCACCGTGCTTGCGCACCACCAGCGCCTGGCCGCGGTCATCCAGGATGACCGCAGCCACGATCCGGATCGTGGCTGCGGCGTTGCTCACTTCAGGTTCTGCTCGAACAGCTTGAGGATGCGCTTGTACTGGTCCAGCCAGGAATCGGCGCGGACGTAGCCGTGGCGCTCCAGCGGATATGGTGCGATCGACCAGTTGTCCTTGTGCAGTTCGATCAGGCGCTGGGTCAGGTTCACCGAATCCTGGAAGAACACGTTGTCATCCATCATGCCGTGGGCGATCAGCAGGTTGTCCTGCAGGTTCTGCGCATACTCGATCGGCGAGGAAACGCGGTACGCCTCCGGGTCGATGTCCGGGGTGTTGAGGATGTTGCTGGTGTAGCCGTGGTTGTAGTTGTGCCAGTCCACCACCGGGCGCAGCGCGGCGCCGGCCTTGAACGTGCCCGGTGCACGGAACAGCGCCATGAAGGTCATGAAACCGCCATAGGAACCACCGTAGATGCCGGCGTGGTCACGGTCGCCCTGCTGGGTGTCCACCAGCCAGTCCAGGCCGTCCTTGTAGTCTTCCAGTTCCGGGTGCCCCATGTTGCGGTAGATGGCCGTGCGCCAGTCGCGGCCGTAGCCCTCGCTGCCGCGGTAATCCATGTCCAACACGATGTAGCCCTTCTGCACCAGCAGGTTGTGGAACATCTGCTCGCGGAAGTAGGCCGGGTAGCGCTGGTGCACGTTCTGCAGGTAGCCGGCGCCGTGCACGAACATCACGATCGGGTACTTCTTCCCCGGCTCCTTGTTTTCGGGCTCGTAGTACTTGGCCCAGACCACGCCGGCACCGTGCTTGGACGGCACTGCCACCAGCTTCGGCTGGATCCACTGGCGTGCCTTGTAGTCGGCGGTGCGGGTGTCGGTCAGCACGCGCGCCTGGCCACCGGCACTGGGCAGTACCGCCAGCTGCGGCGGCAGGTAGGCGCCGGAGTAGCGCACCAGCAGCTGCTGGCCGTCTGGGGACAGCGAGAAGTCCTCCACGCCGTTGAGGCTGGTCAGCTCGCGCACCTGGCGGCTGCCGGTGTCGACCGCGCAGACTTCGTAGTCATGCGGCGCCTGCTGGTTGCACAGGAAGTAGAAGCCCTTGCCATCGGCCGACGGCACCGGCGCCGAGGTTTCCCACTTGCCGCTGGTCAGCGCCTGCGGCTTGGCCGTGCCGGCCTGGGTATACAGGTGCGAGAAGCCCGATTCCTCCGACAGCAGCCACAGCGTGCGGCCATCGGCCATCCAGCCGAAATCGTTGAAGCCCCAGTTGATCCAGGCGTTGTCGGTCAGGCGGTGGCGGTTCTGCACACGGCCGTCGGCAGCGTTGACGCTGATGATCCAGCGGTCCTTGTTGTCGTTGGCACGCAGCATCACCGCGGCCTGCTGGCCATCGGCGCTCCAGCGGATGCCGCCGCCCATGAAGTCGCTCATCACCTGCACGCTGCGCTCACCCTTCAGCGCGTCCTTGCCGGCCTTGCGGCGCAGTTCGGCCAGCGGGTCGGTGCTGATGCCCGGCAGGCTGGCCAGCGAGAGCTTTTCGGCCTTGCCGGTGCGCACGTCCACGTACCACAGCGTGTGCGGCTCGAAGCCGTTGCGGCCGACGCGGGTGCGGGTGTCCTCGGTTTCCTCGTAGCCCGATTCGGTCACGTACAGCGGCATCTTGCTGGTGCGGCCGTCGTCGAAGTCCTTCGGCTTGGTCACCACGATCAGGTGGGTGAGGTCCGGCGACAGCACGCTGTCGGCGATCTCCACGTCGGCGCCCAGGTACACCGGGCCCGGCGCACGCGTCGGGTCGGCCTGGCGCCAGCGCTGGTCCTGGTCCTTCAATGCCTCGCGCTGCTCGCGGTCGCGGCGCAGGGTTTCCAGCGTGCGCAGCTGCTGGTCGCGCAGCACATCGGCCTTCGGCGGCGTACGCGGATCCTTTTCGGCCTTCAGGCTGGCCACCTGCTGCACGCCGCTGGCGGCGGTCCAGTGGAACCAGTTCTGGCCGACGCGCCAGATCACGCCATTGTCGGCGGCGAAGTTCACGTTGCCCGCGCGTTCGTTGCTGCGGGTGAGCTGGGTCAGCGCGCCACTGCGCAGGTCGCGCACGAACACATCGCCATTGCGCACGAAGGCGCTGCGGCTGCGGTTGCGATCGTAGACAGGCTCGGCCACGTCCAGGGTGCCGCGCTGGTCATCGGCCACCTGCGCGGCCACGCCGCCGGTCAGCGGCTGGCGGAAGGTGTCCCGTACCGGGCTGCCGCTGCGCTTGAGCTGGTACTCCACCTGCTGGCTGTTCCACGACCACCAGGCCTTCTCGACCGGCGGACCGATCCAGTCCGGGTCGGCCATCGCCTGTTCAATGGTGATCGGCGTCGGCGCGGCGTGCGCGGCCGGTGCGGCCAGCACGGCCGACAGCAGGAGGGACAGGGGCAGCACTCGGGACATGGGCGGACGGCACCAGAAGAGGAAACCGGCCAAGGGTAGCAGCCGTCCGGGCCGGGGGCAGGGGCCACAGGTCATGGCAGCGGCATTGGCAAAGTGGCGCAACCGGTTGCCGTGGTCGCGCATCCATTCTCCTGAACCCGCATCATCCACCGAACAGGAGCCCGACCATGCAGGAATTGATCCCGATCACCCTCTTCATCTGCATCGCCTACGCGATCCATGCCATTGCCGATGCCCGCGCGCGCAGCAAGCTGGTGGCCCCGCACGTGCCGGAGGAAGTGATCCGCTCGCTGGCCGTGCTGGAAGAAGAGCGCCGCCGCCAGGGCGCGCTGCGCTGGGGCATCAGCTTGGTCAGCTTGGCCGTGGCGATGGGCCTGCTGGAGGCGATCGGTGCACGCGAGCTGACCTTCGGCGCCGCCGCTGCGATGGTCGGCAGCGCCGGCCTTGGCCAGCTGCTGGCCTGGCACTTCACCCGCCCTGCCGCGCGCAAGGGCTGAGCCAGGACATGCCACGGGCACAGGGGGCGCCCCGCGCATGAGCCTGCTCGGCGAAGCGCTGTCGGCACTTCGGGGCCGTCGCCGCAACGATGCAGCGGCGACGGCGGCACCCGCTGCACCGCTGGATTCGGACCAAGCCTTGGTGCGGGCCATCATCGATGGCTCGCAGGCGGCGTTTTCGCAGCTGGTCGAGACCCATCAACGCGCCTGCGCGCATGTGATCGGGCGCATGGTGGGCGACCGTGATCAGGTGGCCGACCTGCTGCAGGAAACCTTCCTGGCCGTGTTCCGCCAGCTGCACCGGTTCCGCTTTGAATCCTCTTTGCGCACCTGGGTTTCACGGGTGGCTTACACCACGGCGTTGCAGCACCTGCGCCGGCGACGGCTGGAGGCGCAATGGATGGTGGCGGTGGAAGTACCCGAGGAACTGGGTATTGGCGATGAAGGGCCGGGGCCGGCTGAACTGAGCGAGGCGCTGCAGGCTGGTCGCCATCTTGGCGAGGCGCTGGAACGGCTGAGTGCACCGCAGCGGCTGATCGTCGGCCTGCATTACCTGGAGGATTTCGATCTGGCCGAGATCGAGCAGGTGACTGGGCTGGCACGCGGTACCATCAAGAGCCACCTGCACCGCGCGCGCCAGGTCCTGAAGCAGGAACTGACGCGGCATGCCACTGCCGGAGAGCTGCTGTGAACCCACCCACCGACCCTCGCGATGCGGAAGAGCGCGCGCTGGCGCAGGCGTTGCGTGAGCAGGCTCAGCAGGAACAGACACCGAATGTGAGCGAGGCGCTGCAGAAGCGCATTGCCGCCGAGTCGCGCGACAGTGGCGTGGGCTATGTGGTGGTGCAGGTAATGCTGGTGGGTGCGCTGCTGGCGGCCGGCGCTTGGTACTTCTGGGTCTAGAAGAACATTGACGCCCGCAACTGCTTTGGGACGTTTCTTCCTCCAACTTCCGATCAGATATCCAAGCGTCGGGCGTTGTCTCCACGTCGGCAGTTGGCCTTTCCCGTCAGACTCCGTCACGTCGGCCTCGTCATCAGTGGCAGTCGCTCTATCCAGGGTCCGCGAGCTACGTGTGTTTCCTGAGGAAAGTTGCAAACTCCATCCCTCCGCTTGAGTCGGAGTTTCACAATCAGAGACTCTCAACCATCAGCTTCCACGGGTATGGAGTGAGAATCACATGGACAGGTGCGCCAGTAATCCAACGCCGGCTGCAGTTGGATGATGCTCTACTACATCCAGCTTTCGCTTGCCCGTTTCAAGCAACGGATCGGCACTCATCTGGCAATCGCTCTCATGCTGGGTGCGGGGGTAGGGATCACCACCGTGATGCTCTCCATTGTTCTCCAGGCATCGTCGGATCCCGCACCAGGCCGGAGCTCCGCATTGTTCCGCCCGTACCTTGACGCGCGTCCAGATGCCCTGCGCAGTGGTTCCCCGGATCCGGGACAGGCACTGACCTGGCCAGATGCGAAGGCGCTTCTGGGCCAAGGTGGGACGTGGAAACAGGCAGCAATGGCAGGGGGGGCGGTGACGCTCTCCCGGCCGGGAGCCTCCAGCGAAAGGCTGCGTGCGAGGTTCGCTACGTCCGAAGTCTTCAGTGTGCTTGGCATTGCTGTTGTTCAAGGGCGCGCATGGACCGCCGAGGAGGGGCATGCTGCGAGTCGTATAGTGGTCCTGTCGCGTGCGCTCGCCGAGCGCGAGTGTGCACAGGACTGTGTTGGTCACCGGTTGGAACTGGGCAGGCGCACCTACACTGTTGTGGGTGTCGCGGAGGACTGGCATCCGGTGCCGATGTTTCAGGGAGATCTCACACGCTGGCCGTTTGTGGAACCTGACGAGATCTACCTGCCGGTTGAGACCGCAATCGCGGACAGGCTGACTGTTGTGGACGGGACGGCGATTTGGGGAGGTGACCAGGACACGGACCCTGCAGGAGCCAACGTGTCATGGCTTCAATTGTGGGCGTGGCTGCCCACCGCGGATGATGTCGCCGCCTACCGGGCGAATCTGAATGCCTATGCACAGGCAAAGGGCCTTCGGATCGAACCAGGCACCCAGCAGGTGGCACTCTGGCCGTTGATGGAGTGGCTGGACAGGCTGGGATTGGTTCCAGAGCGGGCCAGGATGCAGCTTCGGTTGTCACTGATCCTTCTCGGTGTGTGCATCGTCAACGCGGCGGCGCTGCTGAGCTTCAGTCTGGGGCGCCGTCGGCGGGAGCTCGCGATACGACGTGCACTTGGCGCGCGACGCCGGGACGTGTTCATCCAGCTCATGTGGGAATCCATCGCGGCGGGAGCCGCAAGCAGTGCGCTCGCTGTCGTCACCTATACGCTGGGAATCCGCGTGGTTGCTGCGGGAGACGTTCTGCCCAGCGCGATAACCGCGATGCATGCTGGGGCAATGCTGATGGCCGCCGGCCTGGGAGTCGTCACGACGTTGCTCTGTTCATTGGTCCCGTCGTTTGAAATCTGCAGGGTCAGCTCCCTTTCGAATGCCTTTGCGAAGGGGGTTGCCTGAAATGATCGAATCGATGAGGGAGACTCGACGGCATTTGGGATGCGCCGCACTGCTTGCAGTGCAGGCAGCGCTTGCAAGCCTGGCATGTGCGTTCGCACTGCAATCTGCGCTGGACAGCTTCGCCAGATTGAACACCGGGAGCATCCGGGAGGCAGCATCGATTGGTGTGGTCAGGGTATCCGATGTCGAAGAAGGCGCGGATGCAGCAGTGCAGCGGGCAGACCTGTCCGCGATCCGGCTGCCCGGTGTTCAGGACACGGTTGTGAGCGACGCTGTTCCGTTCGGAGGAAGAGCCCATCGATACGGCGTATGCACCAGTGAGTCGGCCATGGTGTATTCGATGAATGCGGGTACGACAGACGTTGCCGGATGTGATCGCATTCCCGTGGTAACTGCAAGCTCTGGTCTGCTGGCGATGCTGGGCGCGGGAATCGTCCTGGGGCGGGACGCCACGGAGGACGACATGGTTGAAGGCACTCCGGTGGTGCTGATCAGTGAATCGCTGGCTGCCCGACTGTTCGGAACGGAGAGTGCTGTTGGCCGCCACCTGTATTTCGGCCCCGGCAGCAGCCGGGTCATCATGGGCGTGTTTGCCTCTGTTGCTGGACCGGCACCAGGAGGTAATGAGCGGGACTCGCAGTGGGCGCTGCTTCCGGGCCTCCCCATGGGCGCCAGTCGCTACTATCTGGCGAAGTGGAGGTCGGAGGTTGATCGTTCATCGCTTGATCGTACTGTCGATGCGCTGCAGCGGCCTTACCGGATCGTGACTCCGGCCGGTGTCGAGACCCTGGCGGGATATCGCGATGCCTACGTCAAAGCTGATCGCTTTGCTACGACCGTGCTCGCGGTCATGACGGCCGTTGTTCTCGGTGTGCTGATGGCCGGCGTTTCCGGAGTTGTAGGCGCGTGGCTTGACCGGCGCCGGTACTCCATCGGGGTTCGACGGACATTGGGTGCTCGCAGGTCCGTGATCTTCGCCGAAATCATGTTCGAGGTTTCACTGTTCACCACGCTGGGCGCCCTGCTCGGCGCGGTGTCGTTGCAGTGGGTAGGGGCGCCGCAGGACGGCATCACAGGTTCACCGTGGTTCTCGATATCGAGCGCTGTCGTGCTGGTGATGGCGGCCTGCTTGACTGCACTTGTACCCCGCGCCCTGCGAATCGCCAAGGAGCCGCCCTTGGCCTTGCTGAAGCCCCTGTAGCCCATTCATCCTGTCACCCAGCTTCCCCTGCGACAAAGTGAAGCAGCGCGTCACCCGGTCGCATCTCACCTTAACGAAATCCTCCTAAAGTGGTCCGGTATCCCACCGGTCACAGGCAGGAGGCGTCCCTTGGACGCGTTGTTGTTGTCCCGGATCCAGTTCGGATTCGTCATCAGTTTCCACGTGCTGTTCCCCGCCTTCACCATTGGCACGGCCAGCTGGCTGGCCTTCATCGAATGGCGCTGGCTGCGCACGAAGTTGCCCGTGTGGCGCGAGCTGTATTTCTTCTGGCAGAAGATCTTCGCGGTGTCGTTCGGCATGGGCGTGGTCAGCGGCATCGTCATGGCCTTCCAGTTCGGTACCAACTGGCCGCGGCTGAGCGAGGTGGCCGGCACGGTGATCGGCCCGCTGCTGACCTACGAAGTGCTGACCGCGTTCTTCCTGGAAGCCAGCTTCCTCGGCGTGATGATGTTCGGCTGGGGCCGGGTCTCGCCGCGCCTGCATTTCCTGTCCACCTGCATGGTCGCGCTGGGCACGCTGTTCTCCACGTTCTGGATCCTGTCGTCCAACAGCTGGCTGCACACGCCGGCCGGCTACGAGATGGTCAACGGCATCGTGCATCCGGTGGACTGGTGGCAGGTGGTGTTCAATCCCTCGTTCCCCTATCGCCTGGCGCACATGGCGCTGGGTTCGTTCATCACCACCTGTTTCGTGATCGGTGGCGTGGGTGCGTGGTACCTGCGCAAGGGCACGCACGTGGAAGCGGGCCGGCGCATGCTGGTGGCAGCGGTGGCGTTCGCGGCACTGACCGTGCCGGTGCAGATTTTCGTCGGCGACATGCATGGCCTGAACACGCTCAAGCACCAGCCGATGAAGATCGCGGCGGTGGAAGCGCATTGGCATGAGACCCGGGAAGGCGAGGGCGTGCCGCTGGTGGTGTTCGCGCTGCCCAACGAGAAGGAGGAGCGCAACGATTTCGAAGTGGCCATCCCGAAGCTGGGCAGCGTGATCCTCACCCACAGCCTGGACGGCACCTTCGATCCTCTCACCTCGGTACCCGCCAGCGAGCGGCCGCCGGTGACGCCGGTGTTCTTCGCCTTCCGCATCATGGTCGGGCTGGGCACGCTGATGCTGCTGCTGGCCTGGGTGTCGGCGTTCCAGTTGTGGCGCAGGAAGCTGCTGGATTCGCCGTGGCTGCTGCGCGGCTGGAACTGGATGCTGCCCAGCGGCTTCATCGCGCTGCTGTCCGGGTGGTTCGTCACCGAGATGGGCCGCCAACCGTGGGTGGTGTATGGCGTGCTGCGCACCGCTGATGCGGTCGGCCCGCAGAGCGCGTGGATGACCGCGCTGTCGCTGGCGGTCTACGTCGTTGGCTACGCCTTCGTGTTCGGCTGGGGCATCTGGTACCTGGTGAAGATCCTGCGCCACGGACCGCGTCCGCACGATGATGGGCCATCGCTGGACCACGGCAGCCACACCCCGGCACGCCCGCTGTCGGCGGCCGACGAACCGCTGGAGGAGCGCTGACATGGACCTGATGACCTGGCTGCCGGTGGCGTGGTTTGCGGTGATCGGCTTCGGCGTGCTGATGTACGTGGTGCTGGATGGCTTCGTGCTCGGCATCGGCATCCTGGCCCCGTTCGCCGAGGACGAGGAGCAGTTGGACCTGATGATGAACACCGCCGCGCCGATCTGGGACGGCAACGAGACCTGGCTGGTACTGGGCGGCGCCGGGCTGCTGGCGGCGTTCCCGAAGGCCTATGCGGTGCTGTTGTCGGCGCTGTACCTGCCGGTGCTGTTGCTGGTGGTGGCGCTGGTGTTCCGCGGCGTAGCCTTCGAGTTCCGCTTCAAGGCGCATCGATCGCGCCGGCTGTGGAGCGTGGCGTTCGGCCTCGGTTCGCTGCTGGCGACCTTTGCCCAGGGCGTGATCCTCGGCACCCTGGTGCAGGGCATCCCGCTGGTGGACGGTACCTACCAGGGCGGCGCATTCACCTGGTTCAGCCCGTTCGCGATGCTGACCGGCGCTGCGCTGGTCGCCGGCTACGCGCTGCTGGGCAGCACCTGGCTGATCCTGAAGACCGAAGGGCGCGTGCAGGCGCTGGCCCGGCAGATGACCCGGCCGCTGGTGGTGGCGGTGATCGCGGCGATGGGCCTGGTCAGCAGCTGGCTGCCGTTCCTCGATTCGCGGTTGATGGCGCGCTGGTTCAGCGACGGCAACTTCTGGTGGCTGTCGCCGGTGCCGCTGTTGACGCTGGCGGTGGCCGCCGCGCTGTGGCGCAGCGCGACCCATCCGCGCCGCGACCTGCCGCCGTTCCTGCTCAGCCTGGCCCTGTTCGTGCTCGGCTTCCTCGGCCTGGTGCTGGGCATGTGGCCCTACCTGCTGCCGCCGTCGATGACCTTGTGGCAGGCCGCCGCGCCGGCCTCCTCGCTGGGCTTCAGCCTGGTCGGCCTGGTCATTCTGCTGCCGGTCATCCTCGGCTATACGGCGTGGTCGTACCGGGTGTTCCGCGGCAAAGTGCGCGCCGATAGCGGTTACCACTGATCGATTGAAGCGGGGCCCGCTGGTGCCGGGCCCCCTGTTGTGGAATGTGAAATCTGCACACCCCGGGCGGGACGTGCTAGCGTGCGCTCCTTTCCGGCAGCCAGGGGGGCAGCCGGCGACGTCCTGGACGGACGCACGGCTGCAGGAACGGGGGGCCGCCGCGCGTCGCCGTAATGGCTCGTGCCTATCGTTCTCCCGTTGAAGCACCTTCGCTAATGATCGAATTCTCCATCGTCGACTGGGCTGCCTGGGCGCCCGGCCTGAGCGAGCGTAGCCAGTGGCTGGGCTGGGCCGATGCGCCGTATCCTCCGGTTGGCGAAGACACGCCGCCGCTCGCCGAAATCCCGGCAATGCAGCGCCGTCGAATCGAGCGGCTGGGCCGGATGGCGATCCAGGCTGCCTGCTGGTGCGAGGACGGGCAGGGCGCTGACAGCCAGGTGCCGCTGGTGTTCGCCAGCCGCCACGGCGACGTGGCCCGTTCGATGGAGCTGCTGGGGGCGCTCGCCAGCGATCAGCCCCTGTCACCGACGGGGTTCGGCCTGTCGGTGCACAACGCGATCGCCGCGCTGTATTCGATCGCGCGCGGTCACCGCGGCAACTACCTGGCGCTGGCCGCCGGCCAGGCCACGGTCGAGACCGCCTGCCTGGAAGCGGCCGGTCTGCTCGCCGATGGCGCCCGCGAAGTGCGGGTGGTGGTCTATGAGTCGCCGCTTCCTGAAATTTACGCGACGTTTGCCGACGAACCTGACCCGTTCTTTGCCTGGTGCTGGCGCTTGACGGCGCCGATGCCGGGCCAGCCGATCCTCTCCCTGCAGTGGGAGGCGGCGCCGGAGGCCACTGCCACCGCCCCGGGCACGCTGCCGCACGCGCTGGACCTGCACCGCTTTCTGCTGTCCGGCGCGCCGGCGCTGGAGCACGTGGCTCAGGGCCAGCGTTGGCGCTGGGGGCGCCGTGGCTGAGGCGCTGCGCCGTCTCGATCATGCTTGGCGGGTGCTCGGCACCGGCCTGAGCTTTGCCGCATTCGGCTTGGGCGGGCTGCTGCTCGGCGTTCTGGTGATGCCGGTGTTGCTGCTGATGCGTGATCCGGTGGCGCGGCGCCGCCGTGCCCGGCGCGTGGTCCAGGTCGCGTTCGCCAGCCATCTGCGGCTGATGCGCGGGCTGGGGGTGATGACCTACGAGATCGAGGGCGGCGAACGCCTGCAGCGCGACGGCCTGCTGGTGCTGGCCAACCACCCGACCCTGATCGACGTGGTTTGCCTGATCTCGCTGCTTCCCAACGCCGACTGCGTGGTCAAGCGGGCGGTGGCCTGCAACCCGTTCATGCGCGGCCCGGTGCGGGCTGCCGGCTACATCTCCAATGACGATGGCGCCGGCCTGGTCGATGACTGTGTGGCCGCAGTGCGCGCTGGAGGCACCCTGGTCATCTTCCCGGAAGGCACCCGCAGCGTGCCGGGGCAGCCACCGCGGCTGCAGCGCGGGGCCGCCAACATCGCCGTACGGGGCCGCATCGACGTCACCCCGGTGCGGATCACCTGCAGCCCGCCAACGCTGACCAAGGGGCAGAAGTGGTATCGTGTCCCCTCACGTCGCTTTCACGTTCGGCTGCAGATCGGCGAAGATATCCCGATCGCGCCATTTCTGGCCGAAGACGACTCGCCAAGGGGGGATGCCTTGGCGGCCCGTCGCGTCACCGAGCACCTTTCTCGTTATTTCGACCTGTCTGGAGATCCGAACCGTGCAAGCACTTGAGCACGAGATCAAGGAATTGATCATTTCCTCCCTTTCGCTGGAGGACATCACGCCGGAGGACATCGATCCGACCGCGCCGCTGTTCGTCGAGGGCCTTGGCCTGGATTCGATCGACGCGCTGGAGCTGGGACTGGCGCTGCAGAAGAAGTACGGTGTCAGCCTCTCGGCCGATTCGGAAGAAACCCGTCGCCATTTCTCCAGCGTGCGCGCGCTCGGCGAGTTCGTCGCCGCCCGCCAGTCGTAACGGCGCCAGGAATTGCCATGACCAAGAATGAACTGTTCGAACGCATCGTCAGCATCCTGACCGACAGCTTCGAGATCGAAACGGCCCGGATCACCCCGGAAGCCCGCCTGTACGACGACCTGGACATCGACAGCATCGATGCGGTGGACCTGATCGTGCAGCTCAAGCCGCTGCTCGGCCGCAACCTGCAGCCGGAAGCGTTCAAGGCCGTGCGTACCGTGCAGGACATCGTCGATGTGGTGCACAGGCTGCTGCCGGACCAGGCAGCCGCCTGACCGCAGCGCCGACGGCTCCACCATGGCACGCGCACGCACGGTCGTGGTGGCTGCGATCTCGCTGGCCTACCCGGTACTGGTGTACCTGGCGATGGGTCGTTTCGAGCCACGCTGGCTGTCGCTGCTGCTGTTCACCCTGGCCCTGCTGCGCGCGCTGAGTTCGCGCCAGCCGCTGTGGTGGGCCGCAGCGGCGGGCACCGGCCTGCTGGCGGTACTGGCTACCGTGCTCAACCAGGCCCTGCCACTGAAGCTGTACCCGGCGCTGGTCAATGCGGTGATGCTGGCAGTGTTCGGCACCAGCCTGCGCTTCGGGCCACCGCTGGTGGAGCGCCTGGCGCGGCTGCAGGAGCCGGACCTGCCCCCGTTCGCGGTGGCCTATACCCGACGCGTCACCCAGGTGTGGTGCGGGTTTTTCGTTCTCAACGGCAGCCTGGCCCTGCTGACCGCGCTGTACGCGTCGGACCGGGCCTGGATGCTCTACAACGGATTGTTGGCGTACGTCATGATGGGCGTGTTGTTCGCAGGTGAGTGGCTGGTGCGGCGGCGGGTGAAGGCGGCGCACGCGCATGGCTGAGTGGATTGCCCTTGACAGGCTGCTGCTGGCGGCGCTGCCGCATCGAAGCGTTGGCGTCTGCGATGGCGAGGTGATCGACCACGCCCACTTCCGCCAGCGCGTGCTGGCCTGGCGCGCCGCATTTGCGACGACCGAAGGGCGTGACTGGGCCCTGTATTTCGATGATGCGGTGGCCTTTGCCGCGGCGTTGTTCGGTGCCTGGCATGCCGGCAAGCGGGTGTTCCTGGCCGCCGACAACCTGCCGGCCACGTTGCAGGCGCTGCAACCGCAGGTGAGCGGTTTCGCAGGCGACGTGTCGGCCGACTATCGCCCGCTGGCGGCGCTGGACGCCACGCTGGACGACGGGCTGCAGGCGCTGGACGAGCGCGCCTGCGAGCTGTGCGTGTTCACCTCCGGCAGCACCGGCCAGCCGAGTGCGATCGGCAAGCGGCTGGACCAGCTGGCGCGCGAGGTGGATGCGCTGCAGGCTGCGTTCGGCGCACAGATGGAGGGCGTGCAGGTGCATGGCACGGTATCCCACCAGCACATCTACGGCCTGCTGTTCCGCGTGCTGTGGCCGTTGGCCGCCGGCCGCCTGATCCATCCACGCCGGTTCTTCCATGAAGACCTGGTGGGTGCGCTGGCCGGTACCGACACGGTGCTGGTGGCGACGCCAGCCCACCTCAAGCGCCTGCCCGAGCAGCTGGACTGGGCCAGCCTGCATGGCCGCCTGCGCGCGGTGTTCTCCTCAGGCGGCCCGCTGCCGGAAGAAGCCGCACGCCAGGTGCGGCAGTGGCTGGGTGTGGCGCCGACCGAGGTTTACGGCAGCAGCGAAACCGGTGGCATCGCCTGGCGCCGCTGGGACACCGACCTGCCACCGTGGCAACCGTTGCCGGGCGTGCAGTGGCGCATCGAGGATGGCTGCCTGGCCGTCGCCTCGGCGCATCTGGAAACCCTCGACTGGTGGCGTACCCAGGACCGCGTGGAAGCGTTGGCCGATGGCCGGTTCCGCCTGCTGGGCCGGGCCGATCGCATCGTCAAGATCGAAGAACGCCGCGTCTCGCTGGATGCACTGGAGCGCGCGCTGCGCGAAGACGCCGAAGTGGACGACGCGCGCGTGCTGGTCCTGCCCGGCCAGCGCGAGCAGCTGGCGGCCGTGGTGGTACCGGCTGACCGGGCGCTGCTGGCGGGTGGCGACACCGCGCGCCGCGCCCTGGGCCAGCGCCTTGGTGCGCGCCTGGCGCACGCGCATGACGCAGTGACCCGGCCGCGCCGTTGGCGCCTGGTGCAGGCGCTGCCGATCAATGCGCAGGGCAAGGTAACCCAGGCGGCGCTGGCAGCGCTGTTCCAGCCACTGATGCCGGTGCCGGTCTGGGACCGCCGCGACGCCGCCAGCGCCACCCTGCGCATGACCCTGGACCCGACGCTGCGGCCGTTCCAGGGCCACTTCCCCCAGGCAGCGATCCTGCCCGGCGTGGCGCAGCTGGATTGGGCGGTGCGTTTCGGCCGCCAGGTGTTCGCAATGCCGGCAGCGTTTCTGCGCATGGATGCGGTGAAATTCCAGCACGTGGCCCGCCCCGGCGATGAGCTGACCCTGCAGCTGGACTGGGATGCCGCACGCAGCGCGCTGGCCTTCCGTTACACCTCCAGCCATGGTGTGCATGCCAGCGGCAAAGTGGTCTTCGCCGATGCGGACTGATCCGGCCGTTGCCGGTGCCGCATTCGCGCCACTGGTGGTGATTCCCGTCTACGATCACGAGCACGCCATCGCGGCGGTGCTCGACGGCGTGCAGGCCGCGGGACTGCCCTGCCTGCTGGTCGACGATGGTTCGCACGATGGGTGCGCGGCGGTGCTGCGCGCGCTGGCACAACGCCAGGGTGTCGACCTGCTGCGCCTGGACGTGAACCAGGGCAAGGGCGGGGCAATGCTGGCCGGTTTCGCCGAGGCCGGCGCGCGAGGCTACAGCCACGTGCTGCAGATCGATGCCGACGGCCAGCATGATACGGCTGACCTGCCACGCTTCATCGAAGCCGCGCGCCTGCACCCGGGTGCAGTGATCTGTGGCATTCCGGCCTACGACGCCAGTGTTCCCAAGGCGCGCCTGTACGGTCGCTACGCCACCCACATCTGGGTCTGGATCAACACGCTGTCGCTGCACCTGCGCGACACCATGTGCGGCTTCCGCGTGTATCCACTGCCGCCGGTGCTGCGCGTGATCGGTGAAGAGACCATCGGCCGGCGCATGGACTTCGATACCGAAATAATGGTGCGCCTGTACTGGCGCGGGCTGCCGGTCGAGCACCTGGCCACGCGCGTGACCTATCCTGCCGATGGCGTGTCGCACTTCGATGTGTGGCGCGACAACGTGCGCATCAGCCGCATGCATACCCGTCTGTTCTTCGGGATGCTCTGGCGCGCGCCGCGCCTGCTGTGGCGCCGCCTGCGGGGGCAGCGCTGAGATGACGGCCGCGCAGGGCGCCCCACACTGGGCCGACATCGGCGAATCCACCTCGGTGGCCGGCGTGCTGTTCCTGTGCTGGGTGCACCGCTGGTTCGGGCGCTGGCCGTTCCGCCTGTGCGTGTGGCCGGTGGTGGCCTGCCATTGGCTGGGCAACCGTGTAGGGCGCCAGGCCTCGATGCAGTACCTGCAGCGGCTGCAGGCGCACAGCGGCGTGCTCGGCCGCGCGCCGAAACGGCGTGACAGCCTGCGCCACTTCTTTACCTTCGCCGACACGATGCTGGACAAGATCCTCGGCCTGGGCGGGCGCTACCCGGCCGAACGCATCCACCTGCACCGCGACCTGGTGCTGCAGAAGATCGCGCGCCGCGAGGGCGGGCTGATCCTCACCGCGCACATCGGCTGCCTGGAGCTGTGCCAGGTGCTGGCCGAGCAGGTGCCGGGATTCCGCATCACCGTGCTGGTGCATACCGCACACGCGCAGCGCTTCAACCGTCTGCTGCAGCGGCTGGACCCGCTGGCGGCGGTGGAACTGGTGCAGGTGACCGAAATGGGGCCGGCCACGGCGGTGATGCTGGCCGAGCGCGTTGCGGCGGGGGGCTTCGTTGCCATCGTCGGCGACCGCACGCCGGTACAGGGTGGCCGCAGCGTCACCGCCGATTTCCTTGGCCACCGCGCCCCGTTCCCGATCGGCGCCTATGTACTCGCCGCCGCGCTGGGGTGCCCGGTCTACACCATGGCCTGCCTGCACCAGGGCGAGGGCTATCGCGTTGCATTCGAACAGTTCGCCGACCGCATCGTGCTGCCGCGTGGCTCGCGCGACGCCGCACTGGCCGAACAGGCACAGCGCTTCGCGCGCTGGCTGGAACTGCAGGTCATCCAGTCCCCGTTGGACTGGTTCAATTTCTTCCCCTTCTGGGATCAGGCTCCGCATGACGACTGACGCCGTACCCGTGTGCCGCTTTGGCGATGCACCGTTGACCATCGAAGACGTGGTTGCCCTGGCCCAGCGCCAGTGCGAGGCCGCGCTGAGCGACGCGCCGGCGTTCCGCGCGCACATCCAGCGCGGCGCCGACTTCCTCGACCGACTGCTGCGCGAGGATGGCGTGATCTACGGTGTGACCACCGGCTATGGCGATTCGTGCACGGTGAACATCCCGCCGGCACTGGTGGCTGAACTGCCGCACCACCTGTACACCTACCATGGCTGCGGCCTGGGCCGTTACCTGGACCCGGTCGAGACCCGTGCGGTGCTGGCCGCGCGCCTGGCCTCGCTGGTGCGTGGCATGTCCGGTGTCAGTGTGCCGCTGCTGGAAGGCCTGGCCACGCTGCTGCAGCACGACGTGCTGCCGATGATTCCGGCCGAAGGCTCGGTCGGTGCCAGTGGTGACCTCACGCCGCTGTCCTACGTGGCGGCGGTGCTGTGCGGCGAGCGCGAGGTGCTGCACGACGGCCGCGTGCGGCCGGCAGCCGAGGTGCTGGCGAAGATCGGCATGACCCCGCTGAAGCTGCGGCCGAAGGAAGGCCTGGCGATCATGAACGGCACCGCCGTGATGACCGGCCTGGCCTGCCTGGCCTGGCAGCGCGCCGACTACCTGGCACGCATGGCCACGCGCCTGACCGCGTTCAACGTGCTGGCCAGCGACGGCAACGCGCACCACTTCGACGAAACCCTGTTCGCGGCCAAGCCGCATCCGGGCCAGGGCCGCATCGCCGCGCGCCTGCGCAGCGACCTGCACAGCGAGCGTCCGCCGCGCAATGAACAGCGCCTGCAGGACCGCTATTCGCTGCGCTGCGCGCCGCATGTGATCGGCGTGCTGGAGGACAGCCTGCCGTTCCTGCGCCAGCTGATCGAAACCGAACTGAACAGCGCCAACGACAATCCGCTGATCGATGCCGACGGCGAGCGCATCCTGCATGGCGGCCACTTCTACGGGGGCCACATCGCGCTGGCGATGGACACCCTGAAGAACACCGTGGCCAACGTTGCCGATCTGCTCGACCGCCAGCTGGCACTGGTGGTCGATGCCCGCTACAACCATGGGCTGCCTGCCAACCTGTCGGCGGCCACCGGCCCGCGCGCGGCCATCAACCATGGCCTGAAGGCACTGCAGATCAGCGTGTCGGCGTGGACCGCCGAAGCGCTGAAGCAGACCATGCCGGCCAGCGTGTTCTCGCGTTCGACCGAATGCCACAACCAGGACAAGGTCAGCATGGGCACCATCGCCGCGCGTGACTGCCTGCGCGTGATCGAACTGACTGAACAGGTGGTGGCCGCGATGCTGATCGCTGCCCGCCAGGGCCTGGCCCTGCGCGAACGGGTTGGCCTGAACGCGCAGCTGCATGGCAGTCTGGCCGACATGTACGCCGACCTGGGGCAGCGCATCGCCCTGGTTGAAGAAGACCGCGCGCTGGATCGCGAACTGCGGGAACTGCTGGTGGAGATCCGCGCGCAACGTTGGGAGCTGTACGCCGGTGAATGAGGTTATTGAACGGGTTGGCGAAATTGCGTTGACGCCCGCCTTCCATGACTGCGATCCGATGAACGTGGTCTGGCATGGCAACTATTTCAAGTACTTCGAGATCGCGCGCTGCGCGCTGCTCGGGCGCTACGACTACGACTATCCGCAGATGCTCGAGTCGGGCTACCTGTGGCCGGTGGTCGATGCGCGGGTGAAGTACGTGCGGCCGCTGCTGTTCAACCAGGCCCTGCGCGTGGTCGCGCGCATCGTGGAATGGGAGAACCGGCTGAAGATCGAGTACGAAATCCTCGATGCGGAAAACGGCCAGGTGCTGACCCGCGCGATGACCATCCAGGTCGCGGTGGACGCGGCCAGCAAGGAAATGCAGTACCAGTGCCCGCCGGTACTGTGGGAACGCCTGGGAGTGCCTGCACCGTGAACACCCTTGTCCGTCTTTCCAGCGCGCTGCTGTGCGCGCTGATTTTCGTTGCCGCACCGCAGGTGCAGGCGGCCGACCCCGCCATTGATGCGATCACCCAGGCGGTGGCGCGGCCGGACGTGCTGCGTGGCCAGTTCAGCCAGGAAAAGCAGGTCAGCGGCTTCAGGAACCCGCTGCGCTCGCAGGGCCAGTTCGTGGTCGCCCGCCGGCACGGCGTGATCTGGACCACGCTCAAGCCGTTCCCCTCCGAAGTGGTGGTGACCGCCGACCGCATCCTCAGCCGCCAGCGCGATGGCAGCACCCGTGTCGAGCTCGATGCACGGCAGCAGCCGGCGATGCGTTCGGTCAACGCGATCATGTTCGCGCTGATGAGTGGCGACGTGCAGGCGCTGTCCAGCCAGTTCAACGTGGCGGCCAGTCGTGAAGGGCAGGGCTGGCGGCTGCGGCTGACGCCGAAGTCGGCGATGCTGGCCAAGGCCTTCCAGTCGCTGACCCTGCAAGGTGACCGCTACGTGCGCCAGGTCGAGATCGTCGAGGCCAACAAGGACCGCACGCAGATCCAGTTCAGCGCGTTGAGCGAGGCGCCGGCCACGCTCAATGCCGACGAGGCCCGCCGCTTTGAGTGAGGCCGTGGCATCGAACGCACCGGACCGCCTGCGGCGCTGGTGGCACTGGCTGGGCATCGCCTGGCTGGTGCTGCTGCTGGCGCTGGGCGCACAGCAGTGGCAGCTGTGGAGCCAGCAATCGCGGATCGACACCGACATCCTCGCGTTGCTGCCGCAGGATGCGCGTGACCGCCTGTTGAGCGACGTCACCCGGCGCATCGCCGATGGCAGTTCACGGCAGGTGGTGGTGCTGCTGGGCAGCCAGGACGGTGCCGCCGCCAAGCGCGCGCAGTCCGCGTTCGCTGCGGCTATGGCCAAGGATGCCGATCACGCGTTGCTGGTGCCCAGTGGTTCCATCGAGGGCTGGTTCGATGAGGCGCGCGCGTTCTACGCGCCGTACCGCGACCGCCTGCTGACCCCGGCCCAGCGCGAGCAGCTGCAGGGCAGCGAGCCGGGCGCGTTGGCGGAGCAGGCGTTGGCTGCGCTGTACGGTCCGATGGGCGCCCCACGCCTGACCGATTGGCGCCAGGACCCGCTGTCGCTGTGGCCGCAATGGTGGCAGCAGCAGGCGCAGGGCTCGGGGTTGCGGCTGGGCGATGACGGCCTGCTGGAAGCCGAGGGCAGGCATTGGGCCGTGCTGCAGTTCGATACACCTGGTTCGGCATTCCAGCTTGACGGCGAACGCCATCTCGATGGCCTGCTGGAACGCGCCGGAAAGGCGGCCAAGGCCGTAGCACCGGAGCTGGAGATCCTGCACGCCGGCGTGCCGCTGCATGCCGAGGCAGCCGCAGTGCAGGCCAACCGTGAGATCAACACGATCGGCTGGGGCTCGCTGGCCGCGGTGCTGCTGCTGGTGTGGCTGGCGTTCCGTTCGCTGCGCCCGATCCTGCTGGTCGCCGCGTCATTGCTGATCGGCTGCGGCGTGGCACTGGCGGTGACCGTGCTGGTGTTTGGCAAGGTGCACGTGCTGACCCTGGTGTTCGGTGCATCGCTGGTGGGTGTGGCCGAGGATTACGGCATTCACTGGTTCGCCTCGCGCCAGGCCGAGCCGGCCGATCGTCGCTGGAAGCTGCTGCGGCACCTGCTGCCCGGCCTGTGGCTGGCCCTGCTGACCAGCGCGCTGGCCTACCTGGCACTGGGCCTGGCCCCGTTCCCGGGCCTGCGCCAGATGGCACTGTTCTCGGTGGTCGGTCTGGCGGCTGCTTTCCTCACGGTGATCTTCTGGTTCCCGTGGCTCGATGGCGGCGAGATCCGCCAGACCCGGTTCTCGCAGTGGCTGGGCAATACGCTGGAACGTTTCCCGCGCCTGCATGGCCGTCGCGCGGTGACGATGTTCGTGGTGATCACGCTGGCACTGTCTGCAATCGGCATCGCACGCCTGCACAGCAACGACGACCTGCGCAGCCTGCAGTCATCACCGCCAGCGTTGATGGCGCAGCAGATCCGCCTGAGCCAGCTGCTGGGCATGCCCAGCCCGGCGCAGTTCTACCTGGTGCAGGGCGCGGATGCTGCGCAGCTGCTGCAGCGCGAGGAAGCACTGACCGAGCGCCTGCGTGTACTGGCCAACGACAAGCGCATTGGTGGCTATCGCGCGATCAGCGATTGGCTGCCGTCGCCGGCGCGCCAGCAGGCCGATGCCGCGCTGACCGCGAAGGTGGAACCTGGCGTGCTGTCGGCCGTGTCCGAGGCGGTGGGAGAGCCGCTGCAGCGTCCGCAGTTCGCGGATGCGCCGCTTACCGCCGAAGCCTTTCTGGCCTCGCCCGCCTCGCAGCCGTTCCGTCACCTGTGGGTGGGCGCGGTGGGCGGGCAGATGATCAGCGTGGTGATGGTCGATGACCTGTCGCGTGCCGATGCGCTGACCACCCTGCGTGGCGCGGCCGAGGGCCTGCCCGGCGTGCGCTGGGTGGACCGTACCGCCGACTTCTCGCAGCTGCTGGGCCACTACCGCAAGCTGATGGGCGGCCTGCTGCTGGTCGGCATCGTGCTGGTGTTCGGCGCGCTGTGGCTGCGCTACCGACGCCAAGCCTGGCGCGTGTTCGCACCGACCCTGATTGCCGGTGCACTGACCCTGGGCCTGCTGGGCCTGTTCGGCCAGCCGCTGCAGCTGTTCAACGTGCTGGCGCTGATGCTGCTGCTGGGCATGGGCATCGACTACGGCATCTTCCTGATCGAGCACCGCGGTGATGCCAGTGCCTGGCTGGCGGTGTGCGTGGGCGCGGCCAGTACCTGGCTGTCGTTCGGTCTGCTGGGCCTGTCGCAGACCCCGGCGTTGCGCGCGTTCGGCCTGACCCTGCTGTTCGGCATCGGCCTGGTCTGGCTGATCTCGCCGCTGTTCCGTCCGCCGCCGCACGATCTGCCGCCGGCCTGAGCCTGTTTTCCGACTTCCTTCTTTCCACTTGATCGAGCAACAAGGACGCACCGATGAACACTGCTGTGGATGCTGTCGAACGTACTGAAATCCTGATCATCGGCGCGGGCCCGGCCGGTTCGGTGGCTGCGGCGATGCTGCGCCAGCAGGGCCGCCAGGTGCTGATGCTGGAACGCCAGCAGTTCCCACGCTTCTCCAT
Organism: Stenotrophomonas sp. YJH_SMC_27; assembly: GCF_059369815.1. NCBI lineage: Bacteria > Pseudomonadati > Pseudomonadota > Gammaproteobacteria > Lysobacterales > Lysobacteraceae > Stenotrophomonas > Stenotrophomonas sp. YJH_SMC_27. The sequence goes on from NZ_JCAFTA010000008.1 coordinate 93,550, forward strand.
CGGCGAAAGCCTGCTGCCGCAGAGCATGGAGTACATCGAGGCGGCCGGCCTGCTGCAGGATGTGGTCGAGGCGGGCTTCCAGTACAAGAACGGTGCCGCCTTCGTGCACGGCGAAGCGCGCACTGCATTCGACTTCAGGAAGAAGTTCTCGCCGGGTTGGGGCACCACCTACCAGGTGCAGCGCGCCGACTTCGACAACGTGCTGGCACGCGGTGCCGAGCGCATGGGCACCACGCTGCGCTTCGGCGACGAAGTGCTTGCGGTCGAGCCGGGCGAGCAACCGGCGGTGACGGTGCGCCGCCCGGACGGCAGTGAATACCGCATCGAGGCCGATTTCATCCTCGATGCCTCCGGCTTCGCGCGCCTGCTGCCGCGGCTGCTGCAGCTGGAGTCGCCGTCCAACTTCCCGGTGCGCGGCGCGATCTTCTGCCACGTGCGCGACAACATTCCGGCCGAAGCGGACTTCGACCGCAACAAGATCCTGATCACCACCCATCCCGAGCACATCGACGTCTGGTACTGGACGATCCCGTTCTCCAACGGCTGCTGCTCGCTGGGCGTGGTCGCCGAGCCGTCGTTCTTCGAGCGCTACGAGGGTGACGACCTGCAGAAGCTGCAGGCCATCGTCGGCGAGGACCCCAACCTGACCCGCCTGCTGGCCAACGCCGAATGGGCGGTGCTGCCGGTGCGCCGCATCACCGGCTACTCGGCCAACGTCAGTTCGCTGTGGGGGCCCGGCTACGCGTTGCTGGGCAACGCCGGCGAGTTCCTCGATCCGGTGTTCTCGTCCGGTGTGACCATTGCCTTCAAGTCCGCGCAGCTGGCCAGCGAATGCCTGGCGCGCCGCTATGCCGGTGAAACCGTCGACTGGGAAGCTGAATTCTCGATCCCGCTGCGCGCCGGCGTGAAGACCTTCCGCCGCTTCGTCGAAAGCTGGTACGACGGCGGTTTCCAGAAGATCATCTACCACCCGCAGCAGCAGCCCGAAGTGCGCGACATGATCAGCTCCATCCTGGCCGGCTACGCCTGGGACACCAACAACCCGTATGTGGCCGACGAAAGCGGCCGTCGCATGCGCGTGCTGGAGGAACTGTGCAGCGCCTGATCTTCCGTACTGCGGCCCTGCTGCTGTGCCTGCTGCTGGCCGCCTGTGCCGGGCGCATGCCCAAGCCACAGGTGGAACTGCCGCCGCTGCGCCTGTCGCCGGCCAGCCTGCCGGCGCCGCTGGCGCTGCAGCAGCAGCTGCACTTCCGTTTCGGCAGCCATGAGCGCGACCTCGATGCGCTGCTGGAAGCCGATGCACAGCGGGTGCAGCTGGCGGTGCAGGCGATGGGCCAGACCGGCGTGCGCCTGCAGTGGGACGGCCAGCAGCTGACCCAGCAGCGTGCGCCGTGGTTGCCGCCGCAGGTGCGTGCCGAGCGTGTGCTGGATGACCTGCAGTTCGCGCTGTGGCCGACCGCGGCCATCGCCGCAGCGCTGCCGGCCGGCTGGGAGGTCATCGACGACGGCCACCAGCGCAGCTTGTCGCGCGACGGCACGGTGTGGCTGCTGCTGCAGCGCCTGGACGATGGCAGCGTGCAGCTGGACAACCGCGCCGAAGGCTATGCGCTGCGCATCGAATCGATCGATATGGCCGGGCAGGACCCATGAGTGCACCGATCTACCTGAACGACCTGGGCGTGGTCTGCGCGCTCGGCGATGGCCGCACTGCGGTCGCGTCGGCGATGTTCGCCGATGTGCCGGGCGGGCTCAGCGACAACGACAGCCTGCTGCCGGGGCGCACCCTGGCGCTGGGAGAGGTCCGCACGCCGCTGCCGGCGCTGGAAGACCTGCCGGTGGCCCTGCGCGGGCGCAACAACGCCCTGCTGGACGTGGCGCTGGCGCAGATCGCACCGGCGGTGGCCGCGGCGATTGCCCGCCATGGTGCCGAGCGCGTGGCGGTGGTGCTGGGCACCAGCACCTCGGGCATCGGTGAATCCGAGCAGGCCCTGCGCAGCCACGCTGAACAGGGCCAGTGGCCGCAGGGCTTCGATTACGCCCAGCAGGAAATGGGCACCGCCGCGCAGTTCGTGCGCCAGCGCAGCGGCGCACAGGGACCGGCGTGGACCCTGTCCACCGCGTGTTCGTCCAGTGCCAAGGCACTGATGTCAGCCGCGCGCATGCTGCGCGCCGGCATCGTCGATGCGGTGATCGCCGGTGGCGCCGATTCGCTGTGCCGCTTCACCGTGGCTGGCTTCAGCGCGCTGGAATCGGTGTCGGCGGCACGCTGCAACCCGTTCTCGCAGCACCGCGCCGGCATCAACATCGGCGAGGGTGCCGCGCTGTTCCTGCTCACCCGCGAACCCGGCCCGGTATGCCTGGCGGGGTGGGGTGAGTCGGCCGATGCCCACCACATGTCCGCGCCCGACCCGCAGGGGCTGGGTGCCATCGATGCGCTGCAGCAGGCGCTGCTGCGCGCAGGCTGGGGCGCAGACGAAGTGGATTACGTGAACCTGCATGGCACCGCCACCGGCCACAACGATGCGATGGAAAGCCTGGCGGTCTCGCAGGTGCTGGGCAACAGCGTGCCAGCCAGTTCGACCAAGCCGCTGACCGGCCACACGCTGGGTGCCTCGGGTGCCATCGAGGCGGCGCTGTGCTGGATCGTGCTGGCCGAGAACCCGCAGCAGCTGCTGCCGCCGCACTGGTGGGACGGCGTGGCCGACCCGGCACTGCCGGTGCTGCCGCTGGTCGCACCGGGCACGCGCCTTGCGCAGCCACCGCGGCGGGTGCTGAGCAATTCGTTCGCCTTCGGCGGCAGCAATGCCGTGCTGGCACTGGAGCGTCGATGAACACGTTGTATGCAATCGAAGAGGTGGTGCCGCACCGCCAGGACATGTGCCTGCTGCAGCGCATCACGCATTGGGACCAGGACACCCTCGAGGCCGAACTGGTGGTGCCCGAGGCCGGCCTGTTCGTGGAGAACGGCGAAGTGCCGGCGTGGGTCGGCATCGAATACATGGCGCAGGCCATCGCGGCCTGGGCCGGCTGCCGCGCGCGAGCGGCCGGCAAGCCGCCGCAGCTGGGCTTCCTGCTCGGCAGCCGCCGCTACAGCAGCGCGCGCAGCAGCTTCCCCAGCGGTTCGCGACTGCGCGTACAGGCGCGCTGCGAGCTGTTGGGTGACAATGGATTGGGGATGTTCGCCTGCCGCATCCTGGCAGGTGAGGACGAATGGGCGACAGCCAACGTGTCGGTGTACGAACCGGCCGACGCGATGGCCTATCTGGAGAGTGGACAGGCATGACAGGGAATCGAAGCGTGCTGGTGACCGGCGCCAGCCGGGGCATCGGCCGGGCCATTGCGCTGCGCATCGCGCGCGATGGCTTCGACGTGGTGGTGCATTGCCGCAGCCGCCTGGAAGAGGCACAGGCCGTGGAGGCTGAGATCCAGGCACTGGGCCAGCAGGCCCGCGTGCTGGTGTTCGACGTGGCCGACCGCGAGGCCGCGAGGGCCGCGCTGGAAGCCGATGTCGAGGCACATGGCGCGTATTACGGCGTGGTCTGCAATGCCGGCATCGCCCGTGACGGCGCCTTCCCGGCGCTGTCGGAGGACGATTGGGACCAGGTCATCCACACCAACCTGGATGGCTTCTACAACGTGCTGCATCCGCTGATCATGCCGATGGTACGGCGGCGCAAGCCGGGCCGCATCGTCACCCTGTCGTCGGTATCCGGGTTGGCCGGCAACCGCGGCCAGGTCAACTACAGTGCTGCCAAGGCCGGCATCATCGGTGCCACCAAGGCGCTGGCGCTGGAACTGGCCAGCCGCCAGATCACCGTCAACTGCGTGGCTCCGGGCCTGATCGAAACCGAAATGCTCAACGATGAAGTGGTTGAACACGCGCTCAAGCTGATTCCCGCCGGCCGCGTCGGCCGTCCCGACGAAGTGGCGGCGACGGTGGCGTTCCTGCTGTCCGAGCCGGCCGGCTACATCACCCGCCAGGTGATCTCGGTGAACGGAGGCATGCTCTGATGGCCGCCGATCGTCGCGTGGTGGTCACCGGCGCCGCCGCCATCAGTCCGCTCGGCCACGACTGGCCCACCATCGAAGCGCATCTTCGCAGCTGCCGCAATGCGGTGCGCGCGATGCCCGAATGGGATGTGTATGCCGGGCTGAACACCAAGCTGGCGGCGCCGGCGCAGGATTTCGCGCTGCCGCCCAACTACAACCGCAAGACCACCCGCTCGATGGGCAAGGTCGCGATCATGTCGGTGCGCGCCACTGAGGTGGCACTGCGCGAAGCCGGCCTGCACGAGCATCCGGTGCTGCGCAGCGGCCGTACCGGCGTGGCCTATGGTTCCTCGTCGGGCAGCCATGAGGCCACCGGTGAATTCGGGCGCATGCTCAACGAGTTCACCACCGATGGCATCAGTGCCACCACCTACCTGAAGATGATGAGCCACACCGCGCCGGTCAACATCGGCGTGTTCTTCGGCCTGTCCGGGCGCGTGTACACCACGTCCAGCGCCTGCACCTCGGGCAGCCAGGGTGTGGGCGCGGCCTATGAAGCCATCCGCAGCGGCAAGCAGACGGTGATGGTGGCCGGCGGTGCCGAGCAGCTCGATGCCACCGCTGCGGCGGTGTTCGACACGCTGTTCGCCACCAGCGTGCGCAACGACGCGCCGCAGACCACCCCGCGCCCGTTCGATGCCGGCCGTGATGGCCTGGTACTGGGCGAGGGCGCCTGCACGCTGATCCTGGAGGACCTGGAACACGCGCAGGCGCGTGGCGCCACCATCCTGGCCGAGGTGGTCGGCTACGGCACCAACAGCGATGGCCAGCACGTCACCCAGCCCAGCGCCGACACCATGGCCCAGGCGATGCGCCTGGCGCTGGAAGATGCCGGCCTGGACACGGCGCAGATCGACTACGTCAACGCCCATGGCACCGCCACCGACCACGGCGACATCGCCGAGACCCAGGCCACCGCACAGGTGTTCGGCAGCCGCGTGCCGATCAGCTCGCTGAAGAGCTACGTCGGCCACATGCTGGGTGCCTGTGGCGCGTTCGAGGCCTGGCTGAGCATCGAGATGATGCGCACCGGCTGGTTCGCGCCGACCCTGAACCTGGCCGAGGTCGATCCGCGCTGTGGCCAGCTCGACTTCATCACCGGGCAGGGCCGCGAACTGCAGGCCGAGTACGTGATGAGCAACAACTTCGCCTTCGGCGGCATCAACACCTCGCTGGTGTTCCGCCGCTGGCGCGAGTGAACCACCGTCCCACCGCACTGTTTCCGCTACCCACCCGCACCCCTGACAAGGAGAAGTTTCGATGCGCCGCACTCTCATGATCGCCACTGCCACCGCGCTGCTGGCCCTGACCTCCACCGCCTCTGCCCGCGACACGCGTGTCGAACAGTCCCTGCAGGAACTGGTCAATTCGCAGGCCGCCAAGGACGCTGGCATCGACGGCAGCGTGCGCTTCTATCTGGCCGGCCAGCCGGTCAGCGTGCAGCAGCGCCTGGGCGAAGACGTGACCAACAAGAAGACCAACGCCGCCAACAAGAGCGATGCCGAGGCCTGCCGCTGGGTTGCGTTGTCGGCACTGCGCGCGCTGCAGGACGGTGCCAAGTCGCGCGGCGCCAACGCCGTGGTCGACATCGTCAGCTATTACAAGAAGAACGAGTTCAAGAGCAGCACCAACTACGAGTGCTACGCCGGTGCCATCCTCGCGGGTGTCGCGCTGAAGGGCACCTACGCCAAGGTCAAGTAAGCGCCCGTGTGGTGGCAGCCGTGGCTGAACGACGCCGCCACATTGCTGAACCTCGCCGGGGAAACGCCGTCGATCACGCCGCCAACGTCGGCTGACGGCTTTCCCCGGTGTCGGCTTTCCGACACAATCATGGCTCTTCCCGGGTTATCGTCCCGCGGACATGCACGCCTACGTCTATAAAAGCCAACTCAAGCCGGACACCTACGTCTACGTTCCCCGTCGCGATGATTTCAGCGCGCTGCCCGCGCCGCTGCTCACCTCGCTGGGGACGCTCGCCTTCGTCCTGGAGGTGGCCCTGGATGCCCAGCGCCGCCTGGCGCAGGCTGACCCGGAAAAGGTCCGCAGCGAAATGAGCGAGCGCGGGTTCTACCTGCAGGTGCCGCCGTCGGTGGCCAGCCTGATGCCGCGCCACTATGACTGACGCCTCCCGTCCGCGCCTTGTGTCAATTGCCTTCGCCGCGGGCGCGGTGCTGGCGCTGGGCGCCGCCGTGGGCGGCTTCCCGGGTGCCGTCCTGGCCGCACTGGCGCAGCCAGCGTTCGCGCTGGCGATCTCATGGTGGCGTCGCAGCCGCGCGCTGCTGCCGCTGAAGGTGGTCGCTCGCCAGGACCTGCCGGCGCTGCTGGCGTTGTGGACGGCCGCGCCGCTGCTGCTGGCGCTGTTGCTGGCCTGGCCGCTGGCGGCGCTGCGCGACAGCGGCAGCCTTGCGGCGGTGCTGGGCCTGAGCGTGCTGGTCAGTGCCGGCCTGCTCGCCGCCTGGCGCACCTGGCCGTTGTGGAACGATGTCGAACGCCTCGACGGCAGCCTGGCCCAGCACTGGCAGGCGCTGGCGGGGCGTGACCTGGGCGCCTGGCGCGGCCTCGGTGTGGCCGCGCTGGTGATCGCGCTGGCCGCGCTGGTGGTGCTGCCGGCCTGGCCGGGGCTGCTGCCGGAAAGCGCACACTGGCCCGCCGCGCTGGCGGTGGTGCTGCTGTCTCCCGTGCTGCACCTGCTGCTGCAGCGGGTGGCGCCGGCACCGCTGGTGTCGCTGCGCGCAGGCCCACTGGCCACGGCCAGCGACGAGCGCGAACCGATGTTCTCCGCTGCGGTCGAAACCACGCCGCTGGAGGCGATGGCGCCGCAGGAGCTGACCCCGGCGCTGTATGAAGCCGCCCGCCATGGCCGCATCGACCGGGGCCTGCAACTGCTGCAGGCCGGTGCCGATCCGTATGCGCTGCCGGACCCGAACTGGCGCGACCAGCGCAGCCTGGCGGTGCTGGCAGCGGTGCTGCCGGACCTGCGCCTGCTGCGCGAGCTGATCGCCCGCGGCGTCGATGTGAACGCACCGCACCGGGGCATGACCCCGCTGCTGGCCGCCACCCGTGACAGCTGGCATGGCCGCCCCGAGGCGGTGATGACCCTGCTCGCCAACGGTGCCGACTCGCGTGCCACCGACAGCGATGGCAACACGCCGCTGCACCATGCCGCGCGCAGTTCCGACCCGGGTGTGGCGGCGCTGCTGCGCGATGCCGCCGCCGAAGTCGATGCGTTGAACAACGAGGGCTGGTCGCCGCTGGCCGTGGCCTGCCAGGTCGGCAACTGGCGCCTGGCCCGTTTCCTGCTCGAACGCGGTGCACGCTGCGAACCGGCCGATGGCACCCCGGTGCTGCTGGCCGCCGCCGCCACCGAGGACGACGATCCGGCGGGCGTGCAGCTGCTGCTCAAGCACAAGGCGCGGGCCGACGCGCGTGATCGCCAGCGTCGCAGCGCGTTGCATGAAGCGGCGCTGGCCGGTCACGTCGAGATCATCGGCGTGCTGCTGGCTGCCGGCGCCAATCTGGAAGCGCGCGATGCGCTGGGCCGTACGCCGTGGCTGGAAGCGGCCCGTGCAGGTCGCGCCGCCGTGATCGAGCATCTGCTGCCGCACAAGCCGGACCTGGTCGCGGTGGACGGCGAAGGCCGTAATGCGGTGCAGCTGGCGGCGATGGCCGAGGATGTCTCGCCGCTGCTGATCAAGCGCCTGGTCGAACTCGGCATCGCCGCCGATGCCACCGATCCGGTCGGCCGCCGTGCGGTGGACTATGCCGCCGAAGCCGGCCGCTGGGCGATCGTGGCTCTGCTGGACCCGTCCTATCCATTGCCGGCTGCGGTCAGCGATGGACTGGCCGAGCGTGGCGAAGCCGCCGGCGCAAGTGGCCTGCTGCCGGACCGCCCGCCGCTGACCCTGCTGCGCGAAGCGCTGGGCTTCGGCAACACCGAAGGCATGGCCGCGCTGGCCAAGCTGTGCCAGCCGGAAGAGCTGGGTGGCCTGCTGCTCGATCCGGAGCTGGCGCTGGAGCCGCGTGCGGTCGACTGGCTGCTGGCCCACGGTGCCGATCCCTACGTGCGTGACGCCTGTTCCGACACGCCGATGTTCGCGCTGTTGTCGCGCGGCATCGACGCGGTGCCGGCGCTGCAGGTCATGCTGCAGCGTGGCCTGTCGCCGGCCGGACGCGGTGGCCTGGCACGCTTCCTCGCAGCGTGTGCGCAGCACGACCAGGCCGCCCGTGGCCTGGAACAGCTGGCACTGGAACTGCTGGAACGTGGCGCCGATCCGTTCGCCGCCTCGCCGGCCGGCGATCCGCCGCTGTCGCTCGCGGTGCGCCTGGGCTGGCTGCGCCTGCAGCAGGCCCTGCTCAAGGCCGGTGTTGATCGTGAAGCGCGCGACAGCCACGGCATGACCGCATTGCACCTGGCCACCGCGTTGGCCCGCGAAGGCGCACTGAAGCTGCTGGTGCAGCACGGTGCCTCGCCGGAAGCCCGCGCCGCCGACGGCCAGACGCCGTTGGGCGTGGCGCTGTCGATCGGTCGCCGTGATCTGGCCGACTGGCTGGACTGGCGGGTGTGGCCGTTGCCGCGCCGTACCCTGCGCGAGGCCGATCTGCCGGCCGCTGCGATGGCCGGTGATGTAGACGCCGTGCGCCGCCTGATCGATCTGGGATTTGCCGTCGACGCGGTCGACGCTCAGGGCTGCACCGCACTGCTGCGTGCAGCCGGTGGCGGCCACCTGGCGGTGACCGACCTGCTGCTGGCGCGCGGCGCCGATCCGCAGCACGCCGCGGCCAGTGGCGCGACGCCGCTGTCGGCGGCGGTCAGCATGCGCCAGGTGGACATCGTTTCGGCCCTGCTCGATGCCGGCGCCAAGCTGGAACATCGCCTGCCGGGCGGGGTGACCGTGCTGATGCTGGCCTCGGCGCTGGGTCTGCCGGACATCGTCGCGCGCCTGCTCACTGCCGGTGCCGACGTGCATGCCGGTGACGCGCAGCAGCTGGGCCCGCTGCACTGTGCCGCGCTGTACGGTTTCAGTGCCCGCGACCGCTCGCGCCTGCTGGCCCTGCTCGACACCCTGCTGTTGGCGGGCGCCGAGCCGGACCAGGCCGCCGCCGGTTCGGTCACGCCCCTGCTGCTGCTGCTGGGCGCTCGCGCCGAGCCGGGTACCGCCTGCGACGAGCAGGTGGTGATGGCGGCGGTAGAGCGCCTGCTGGATGAGGACGTGAGCCTGGACGTGCGTGATCCGCGCGGCTTCGGCCCGTTGCATTTGGCCGCGCTGCATGGCCTGCCGCTGCTGGTGCAGCGCCTGCTGCGCGCGGGGGCGGATCCGGAAGCACGCGACAGCCTCAACCGCAGCCCGCGCGAGATCGCCGTGATGCGCGGCTTCATCGACGTGGCCGGTGAGTTCGAACCGCGCGTGCCGGGCGTTTCGTCGATGGCGCGGTTCCTGCGCGACAACGGCTGATCGCTGGAAAAGGGTAGTGCCGGCCGCTGGCCGGCTACCTCATGACATCTCCGGGAACACGGGATTGCCGGCCAGCGGCCGGCACTACCGGGTCCGCCATTGATCGGGTGGGTGCCGACCGTTGGTCGGCACACCTACTCGCCGTCCCTTTCCGCGTCGGCCTCGAAAAGATGCATCAGGTCGTTGCGTGCATCGCGCGAGGTCTGGATCACCGCCGCCTCGTCGTCGTACACCAGGTACTGGTCACGCAGCAGCTGCTCATCATGCTCACGGAAGCGCTGCACGTGTCGTTCGGCCACGTCCGGCGCCACGCCCAATGCGGTCAGCACGCGGCCGCTCATCTCCAGGCTGGTGCCAAACACTTCGCGGAACGGCTCGGCCGACATGTCCATCAGGCGCCAGGCATGCTGGCGGTTGCGCGCACGCGCCAGCACCGTCGCGTCCGGGTACAGCCGGCGCACCATGCGCACCGCGCGCAGGTTGGTCTCCGGGTCGTCCACGGTGATCACGAACACATCGATGTGCTCGCCGCCCGCCGCACGCAGCATCTCCGGCCGGGTCGGGTCGCCGTAATACAGCTGGTTGCCGAAACGGCGCAGGTCGGCCACGGTGTCCGGGTTCGCCTCCAGCGCCACGAACGGCACCTTCTGCGCGGTCAGCAGGCGCGCGATCACTTGGCCGAAACGGCCCATGCCGGCGATCAGCACCTTGGGGCGGTTGTCCGGCGCCACCTTGTCGGCCTCGGCTGCCTCGCGCGGTGCGGCCTTCTCCTGGCCGAGCAGCTTGAGCAGCGCGATCATCAGCAGCGGCGTGATCGCCATCGACAGGCCCACGATCGCCACCAGCCGGTCGTGGTTGGCATTGCCGAGCAGGTGCGCGCGCTGCGCTTCGTTGAACACCACGAAAGCGAACTCGCCGCCCAGCCACAACACGCTGCCCAGCAGCAGCGACTGCCGCGGACTGAGCCGGGCGATGCGGCCGATCGCGTACAGCAGGCTGAACTTGACCACCAGCAGGATGCCGACGCCAGCCGCGATCATCCACGGCTCGGCCGCGATGCGGTCCAGGTCGATGCCCATGCCCACCGCGATGAAGAACAGGCCCAGCAGCAGGCCCTTGAACGGCTCGATCTGCGCTTCCAGCTCATGCCGGAACTCCGAATCGGACAGCAGCACGCCGGCCAGGAACGCGCCGAGGCTGGGGCTGAGGCCGGCTTCCTGCATGAACCAGGCGGTGCCCAGCACCACCAGCAGTGCGGTGGCGGTGAACACTTCCGGGCTGCGGGTGCGGGCGATGATGCTGAACACCTTGCGCAGCACCGGTCGCCCGCACAGGATCACCACTGCCAGCGCACCGAGGGCCACGGCGGCGTCTTCCCAGCGCAGAGTCTCGTTCTTCACCCCGCCCAGCAGCGGGATGGCCGCCAGCAGCGGAATCGCGATCAGGTCCTGGAACAGCAGGATGGCGAACCCGAGCCGGCCATGGTCGCTGTTGATCGCCTTGTGCTCGGACAGCAGCTGCAGGCCCACCGCCGTGGATGACAGCGCCAGCGCCACACCTACCACCAGCGCGCTCTTCCACTGGAAGTGGTCGAGCAGCAGCAGGCCGCCCAGCACCAGCCCGGACAGCGCCACCTGTGCCGCACCGGCGCCGAACACCGAGCGCCGCATCACCTTCAGGCGTGCCGGCGACAGCTCCAGGCCGATCACGAACAGCAGCATCACCACGCCGATCTCGGCGGCGCCGAGGATGCGGTCGGCGTCCTGCACGAAGCCCAGCCCGTCCGGGCCCAGCACCACACCGGCCGCCAGGTAGCCCAGCACCGCGCCGAAGCCGAACTTCTTGAACACCGGCACGGCGATGACCGCCGCCAGCAGCAGCACCAGCGCCAGTTCCAGACCACCGCTATGCATGGGAATACCTGGTCATCGGGGGAGCCGCTGTGCGTCCGTTCGGGTTGGGAAAAGCGTGGCGAACACCACCGCGCCATTATGCGCGCCGGCCTGTGCATGCACGAGAACAACCTGCGGGCAGGGTGCTGCCGCGGCGGGACCGGGTTGACCTGCATGGTCCACGGGTCCAGACTGCCCGCCGCTGGCGGCGCGTCCGCCGGCACACGCATCCCGGAGTCCCCAACCCATGTCCAGCGACAGTAGAAGTCGACCTCGTTCGACGCCAGCGATGGCCACCGCCTGACATCGGGACGGTTTGCCTGCGTTGGCGTTGCGCGAGGTCGCACCCCCACAAGGCAAACCCGATGAACCAGAAGCAATTGCTGCGCCCGGTGGCCGATGCCGCCGCACTGGCCGCGCCGCTGGCGAACTTCAACACTGCCGATGCGGTGGAATTCCTCAACACGCTGGAGCTGACCCGCGGCGCGGAAACGCTGGCTGCCCTTCCGTTGCCGCGTGCAGTGAAAATGCTGGAAGCGCCGGAACTGCACCGCAGTGGCGAGCTGGTGGCAGCGCTGCCACCGGCGCGCGCTGCCGCCCTGCTCGGCTTGATGGCCGACGACCGCGCCACCGACATCGTCCATGAGCTGGATGAGGAAGAACGCGCGCGGTTGATCCCGCTGCTGGGCACCGACGCCCGCCAGGCCATCCAGAAGCTGCTCAGCTACCCGCCGAACACCGCCGGTGCGCTGATGACCACCGAGTACGTGGCGGTACCCGCCAGCTGGACCGTGGCGCAGACCCTGCAGCACATCCGCCAGGTCGAGCGCACCCGTGAAACGGTGTACGCGATCTACGTGCTGGAGCCGTCCAGCCAGCAGCTGCAGCAGGTGGTGACCATGCGCCGGCTGATCACCGGCCTGCCGGAGGAGTCGATCCTGGACGTGGCCCAGGTCAATCCACCGGTGACGGTGGACGCACTGATGGACCAGGAAGAAGTGGCACGGCTGATCCGTCGCCACGACTTGCTGGCGATCCCGGTGGTCGATGCACAGCAGCAGATGCTCGGCATCGTCACCGTGGACGACGTGCTCGACGCGCTGATCGAGGAATCGACCGAGGACGCGCACAAGTTCGGCGGCATGGAGGCACTGGACAAGCCCTACATGCAGATCGGCTTCCTGGAGATGCTGCGCAAGCGCGCCGGCTGGCTGAGCGTGCTGTTCCTGGGCGAGATGCTGACCGCCAGCGCGATGCAGCACTATGAGGACGAACTGGCGCGCGCGGTGGTGCTGACCCTGTTCATTCCGCTGATCATGAGTTCGGGCGGCAACTCCGGTTCGCAGGCCACTTCGCTGCTGATCCGCAGCCTGGCGCTGCGCGAGCTGCGCCTGCGCGACTGGTGGAAGGTGGCCCTGCGCGAAGTGCCCACCGGCATGGTGCTGGGCGCGATCCTCGGCTGCCTGGCCATCGTGCGCATCGTGATCTGGCAGCTGGGTGGCCTGCATGACTACGGCGAGCACTGGATCCTGCTGGCGATCACCATCGGTGCCGCGCTGGTCGGCATCGTCACCTTCGGTTCGCTGTCCGGCTCGATGCTGCCCTTCATCCTCAAGCGGCTCGGTTTCGACCCGGCCAGCGCCTCGGCCCCGTTCGTGGCCACCCTGGTGGACGTGACCGGCCTGGTGATCTATTTCAGCATCGCCGCCATGATCCTGCACGGCACGCTGTTGTAACGGGAGCGTCATCCACACATGACGTGGATCTACTGGTCCCGGCGGTAGATCCACGTCATGCGTGGGTGCGGTGTCAGGACCTTGCGCACGATCATGCCGTTGCCGCGCCAGTCCGTGTACCGTAGGCGCATGAGTACCTACCACCTGCAGTCCGTGTTCCGTCCGCAGTCGGTCGCGGTGATCGGCGGCAGTCCGCGTGAGCGTTCGGCCGGCCGCGCGGTGATGCGCAACCTGCGCGGCACCGGCTTCCCCGGCAAGGTGGCGTGGATCAATCCGCGGCATGCCGAGATCGATGGCATCCGCACGGTCAAGCGGCTGAAGGACCTGGACTGGGTCCCCGACCTGGCGGTGATCACCGCACCAGCGGCCATCGTGCCGCAGGTGGTGCGCACTGCCGCCGAACGTGGCGTGCAGGCGGCGATCATCCTCACCGCGCACCTGGGTGAAGGCCCGGGCTCGCTGTCGGCGCAGGTGGAGGCGGTGGCGCGCAAGCATGGCCTGCGCATCCTCGGCCCACACTGCTTGGGTGTGATTGCACCGCACGCGCGACTCAATGCCAGTATCGCCGCACATTTCCCGCAGGCAGGCGACCTCGCGCTGATTTCCGAATCCTCGGCGATCGCCGCCGCGCTGGTGGAGTGGGGCGTAGCGCGCTCGGTCGGCTTCTCCGCCGTGGTCTCGCTGGGCGATACGATGGACGTCGACTTCGGCGACCTGCTCGACTACTTCGCCACCGACTACCGTACCCGCGCCATCCTGCTCTACGTCGAGCAGATCAAGGACGCGCGCAAGTTCATGTCGGCCGCGCGTGCCGCCGCCCGCGCCAAGCCGGTGGTGGTGGTGAAGTCGGGGCGCGCCGAGCGCGTGCAGCCGGGCAGCCGCGATACCCATGTGCAGGCCCTGGCCCGTGCCGATGATGTGTACGGTGCCGCCTTCAACCGCGCCGGCCTGCTGCGCGTCGGTGCGCTGGACGAGCTGTTCACCGCCGCCGAAACACTGGGGCGGCTGGGCACCTTCCCTGGCCGCCGCCTGGCCATTCTCAGCAATGGTGGCGGCGTCGGTCGCCTTGCCGTGGACCAGCTGATCGCGCTGCAAGGCACGCTGGCCACCCTGTCCGACAGCACGGTGCAGAAGCTCGATGCAGTATTGCCACAGGGCTGGTCGCGCAGCAATCCGGTCGACATCGTGGTCGACGCCGATGGTGACCGCTATGCCGCGGCCATCGAAGCGCTGCTGGCCGACAACGAGAACGACGCGGTGATGGTGGTCAACGTGCCGACCGCGTTCACCTCATCGGCGGACGCCGCGCAGGCACTCACCCGCACGCTCGGCCTGCGCCCGCGCCATCATCGCGACAAGCCGGTGTTCGCGGTGTGGCTGGGCAACGATGACCAGGCCACCGCCACGCTCAACGCGGCGCGGGTGCCGACCTATCCGACCGAGGCCGAAGCCGTACGTGGCTTCCAGCATCTGGTGCGCTACCGCGAAGCGCAGAACGCGTTGATGGAAACGCCGCCCAGCCTGCCGCAGGACTTCAGCGTCGACACGGCCGCCGCGCGCGCACTGGTCGATGCCGCGCTGGCCAACGGCCAGCAGTGGCTGGACCCGCTGGCTACGCATGAACTGCTCAAGGCCTACGGCATTCCCTCCGCGCCGGTGATGCATGCGCGTGACGCGCACGAGGCGATGGATCTGGCGCAGCCGCTGCTGGAACGCGGTGCCACGGTCGCGCTGAAGATTCTCTCGCCGGATATTCCGCACAAGTCGGAAGTGGACGGCGTGCGCCTGAACCTGTCCACCCTGCCGGCGGTGCAGAGCGCGGCCAACGCGATCCTGTCGCGTGCACGCCAGCTGCGGCCGGATGCGCGCATCGATGGTCTGCTTGTGCAGCCGACCATCGTTCGCCCGAAGGCGCGCGAGTTGATCGTCGGTATTGCCGATGACGCGACGTTCGGCCCGGTGATCGTGGTCGGCCGTGGCGGTACCGCGGTTGAAGTCATCAATGACAAGGCGTTGGCGCTGCCGCCGCTGGACCTGCGCCTGGCCCACGAGCTGATCGGCCAGACCCGCGCCTCGCGCATCCTCAAGGCCTATGGCGATGTGCCTGCCGCCGACGAGCGCGCACTGGCATTGGCGCTGGTCAAGCTGGCACAGCTGGCCGCCGACATCCCCGAAGTGCGTACGCTGGACATCAATCCGTTGCTGGTCGACGGCAAGGGCATCCTCGCCCTCGACGCACGCGTGGCGGTGGCGCCGTCGCGCATCCTGCACAAGGGCCGTGGCCATCCGCGCTTCTCGGTGTTCCCGTACCCGAAGGAGTGGGAGCGCACCATCGAACTGTCCGATGGCGGCCGTGCCTTCGTGCGTCCGGTGCGGCCGGAGGACGACGCGCTGTTCCGTGCGTTCTTCGCCCGCGTCAGCGACGAGGACCTGCGCCTGCGCTTTTTCCAGTCGGTGAAGCACTTCAGCCACGAGTTCATCGCGCGCCTGACCCAGCTCGACTACGCACGCTCGATCGCACTGGTGGCGATCGAACCGCGCAGTGGCGAAATGCTTGGCGCGGTGCGCCTGCACGCCGACGCGGATTACCACCGCGGTGAGTACGGCATCCTGATCCGCTCGGACCTGAAGGGCCATGGCATCGGCTGGCGGCTGATGGCGATCATGATCGAGTACGCCAAGTGGCTGGGCCTGGACGTGGTCGAAGGCCAGGTGCTGCGCGAGAACAGTACCATGCTGGCGATGTGCCAGAGCCTGGGCTTCAAGACGAAGCTGGACCCGGATGACCCGACGGTGATGATGGTGACCTTGCCGGTGCAGCAGGTCGAAGTGCCCGGAACCCCGTTGTAGAGCCGAGCCTGCGCTCGGCTGCCTTACATCTCACGGGCACGCCTGAGCCGAGCATGGGCTCGGCTCTACAGGATCACCGCTGCGGTTCCACCGCCACCGCCGTGCCATAGCACAGCCGCACGGTCAGCCCGGTCATCACATAGATGGCGTCGTAGCGCATGCCGATGATCGGGTTGGCAGCCAGCTGCCGTGCTTGCTTGTCTCTGCTGCGCCAGGTTTCCTCGCGGCCTGTTCGCACAGCGCGGTGTAGATGGTGATGGTGTCGCCAAAGAGCGGCTCCGCCGCTGTCTTCTGTAGCGTCGAGCCATGCGCCACTGGCTATGCAGCCGTCGAACGTGGCTCGACGCTACAATCCGCCCCCTGTTGCGGCATGGTTCCGTCACCGTGCTGGCGCGACAATACCCCCATGACCGACCGTATCCCCCTGCTGCTGCTGCCTGGCCTGCTCAACGACGCTGAGCTGTGGCGCTCACAGTTGGCTGATCTTGCCGACATCGCCGATTGCACGGTAGGCGACCAGACCCGTGGCGAAACCCTGCAGGCGGTGGCCGAGGACGTGCTGGCACAGGCGCCGGAGCGCTTTGCGTTGGCCGGGTTCTCGCTGGGCGGTTTCGTCGCCCAGCAGATCCTGCGCATCGCACCGGAACGCGTGCTGCAGCTGGCGTTGATCGATTCCTCGATCCACGCCGATTCACCGGAACGTGCCGAGCAGCGCCGCAGCCAGCGCGCCAGCGTGCGCCTGCCCGGCAGGTTCCATGGCTTTGGTGATGCGCTGATGCGCAGCTACATCGATGCCTCGCGGCTGGACGATTACGTGCTGGTGCAACGCGTGCGCGACATGACCGCTCGCCTGGGCGCGGAAGTATTCTTGCGCCAGAGCGCACTGGAACGCCGTGATGGCCATGATGTGCTGGCTGGTTATCGCGATCCGCTGCTGATCGTGTGCGGCGCCAACGATCGCATCACGCCGCTGGCGGTGAGCGAGGAAATGCACGCCCTGGTGCCGCACTCGCAGCTGGTGGTGGTGCCGGACTGCGGGCACCTGGCACCGATGGAAAAGCCGGATGAGGTCAGTGCGGCAATGCGAGGCTGGTTGTTGCAGACCTGATGGATCCGCCGGGCATGGCCCGGCGCTACCCACGCGTATCCGGTAGCGCCGGGCCATGCCCGGCGGCCGCTCTTCAATCCCAGGCCGGCGCAATGCCTTCCGGATTGGCCAGGCGGTGCCCACGATCCAGCTTGGCGATCTGCGCCATGTCTTCGTCGGTCAGGCGGATCGCTGCCGCTTCCAGGTTGCTGGCCAGGTTCTCGCGCTTGGTCGAGGACGGAATGACCGAGAAGCCCTGCTGCAGCGCCCAGGCCAGCGCGATCTGCGCCGGAGTGGCCTGGTGGCGGCCGGCAATGGCCTGGATCACCGGGTCCTTGACCACCTCGCCATAGGCCAGGCTCATGTAGGCGGTGACGTGGATGCCGTTATCCTGCAGGAACTTCACCAGCAGGCGGTTCTGCAGGTAGGGATGGATCTCGATCTGGTTGGTGGCGATGGCATCGGCGCCAAGGATCTCGATGGCCTTGCGGGTCTGGGCGATGGTGAAGTTGGAGATGCCGATCGCCTTCGTCAGGCCCTGTGCCTTGGCCTCGGCCAGCGCCGGCAGGTACTCCTCCATCGGCACGTCGACCTTGTCGTTCGGCGACGGCCAGTGGATCAGCGTCAGGTCCACATGATCGGTACGCAGCTTTTCCAGACTGGTATGCAGGCTGGCCAGCAGCGCTTCCCGCTTGAACGCGGTGATCCAGACCTTGGTGGTCAGGTAGATCTCTTCGCGCGGCACGCCGGAATCGGCGATGGCCTGGCCGACCTCGGCTTCATTGCCGTAGATCTGCGCGGTATCGATGGCGCGGTAGCCGGCATCCAGCGCGTTGCGCACCGAGTCGATCACGGTCTGGTCTTTCAGGCGGAAGGTACCGAGACCGAAGGCGGGGACAGTCATGGGGGCTCCAGCAGAGGGGGAGGGAGGCGGGAATATCCACGAAAGGGTAGGCCAGCGGCCGTGTGCATGCCGGCAACGGTGCATTGCATCGACGCGTACGACGGCAGGTGGTGGTGGGTGCGGACCGTTGGTCCGCGCTGTTCATGCCGCCACCCATGCAGCGTTGGGAGCTGGCGGGCAGCGGCCGGCACTCCCCCTGTCTGCGCTCCACGGTAGTGCCGGCCGCTGGCCGGCAACCGGATCAATCAGGCCGCGCGCATCAGCGCGTCCTTCGCTGCGGCGGTGGTCGACAGGTCGAACACATCCACCGCGTCGATCAGGCGGTTCGCCTGCTGTTCCAGGCTGCGCGCGGCGGCGCTGGCTTCCTCCACCAACGCGGCATTCTGCTGGGTGGTGCCGTCCATCTGGATCACGGTCTGGCTGACCTGTTCGATGCCCGCGCTCTGCTCCTGCGAGGCGGCGGAGATCTCGGCCATGATGTCAGTGACGCGCTGCACCGACGCCACGATCTCGGCCATGGTGTCACCGGCCTCGCGCACGCGCCGTGCACCGTGGCCGACCTGTTCCACCGACGCTTCGATCAACGCCTTGATCTCCTTCGCGGCTGCCGCCGAACGCTGTGCCAGGGTGCGCACTTCGCTGGCAACCACCGCGAAGCCGCGGCCCTGCTCGCCGGCGCGTGCCGCTTCCACCGCGGCGTTCAGCGCCAGGATGTTGGTCTGGAAGGCGATGCCGTCGATCACGCTGATGATCTCGGCGATCTGCCGCGACGAGGTTTCGATGGCATCCATCGTTGCCACCACCTGGCCGACCACGCTGCCGCCGTGAGAGGCAACGGTGTGCGCGCCGATCGCCAGCTGGTTGGCCTGGCGCGCATGCTCTGCGTTCTGGCGCACGGTGGAGGTCAGTTCCTCCATCGATGCCGCCGTCTCTTCCAGGTTGGCGGCCTGCTGTTCGGTACGGCGCGACAGATCGTTGTTGCCGGCGGCGATCTCCGCCGCCGCCGTGTGGATGTTGCCGGAGGCGTGCTTGATGTCGGTGACGATGGTTGCCAGCTGCGTAGCGGTGGTGTTGGCGTCGCCGGCGATACGCGCGAACACGCCCTGGAAATCACCGTGCATGCGCGCGCCGAGGCGGCCATCGGCAATCGCGCGCAGCATGCTGGAGACCTCGCCGAGGTTCAGTTCAGTGGTCTGCATCAATCGGTTCAAGCCGTCGACCATTGCGCGGAAATCATGCTCGAAGCGTGCGCTGTCGCCGCGCTGGCTGAAGTCACCGGCGGCGGCGGCTTCGGCCAGGCGGCGGATCTCGCCGTTGATCATGCCGAGATTGGCCTTGGCCGTATCCAATGCGTTGGTGATCACGGCCTTTTCGCCGGGCAGGCGTTCCATGTCCTGGCTGAGGTCACCGACGGCATAGCGGCCCATGATCGAGATCGCGCGCATCTTCACCTGGATGTGCGCGTCAACCAGCGTGTTGCAGTCGGCCACCATGGTGCCGAACGCGCCCGGGAACGCACTGGCCTCCATGCGATGGCTGATGCTGCCGGCGTCATGCGCCTGCGCCATCGTCGCCTGTGCGTCCAGTACGCCGCGCAGCGTGGACTGCACCGCCTGCATCGCCTGCGCGAGGCGACCGATCTCGTCGCGGCTGCGCACCTGCACCACGTGCTGCAGATCACCGGCGGCCACGGCACGCGCAGCGGCTTCCACTGCCAGCACCGGCTGCACCACCGCGCGCCGCAGCCACCAGGCCAGGCCCATCAGCAGCAACACGGCGGCCAGCACGGTCAGCGCCGCGCACAGCAGCAGGGTCTGCCGGGCCTGCTGCGACCGCGCCGCTACGGTTGCTTCGGCCACCTGCGTGGCATGCGTGCTCAGCGCATCCAGTGCGGTCGCCACCGGGCGGTCCTTGCCACGCACCAGATTGTCGCCGGCGGCGGGATCGTAGCCGGCCGCGGCAAATGCCTGCAGCGCCGCGTGATAGTCCTGCTGCAGCTGCGCGTGCAGGCCAACGAACGCCTGCGCCAGTTCACGCGTGCGCGCGTCCGGGCTGGTCACCAGGCCCTTGGCCAGCCGTTCGACCAGGCGGCCTTCGTTGTCGAAAGCGTCCAGGTGGCGCTGACGCAACGCGTCGTCGTGGCCGCGGAGCAGCACGTTCTTCCATTCCTGCACCTGGCCGCGGAACTCACGCTGCAGGCGTTCAGCGTCGCGGCTGTGCGTGACTTCGGGCGGAACCTCGGTGGACAACTTGAACCAGGCGGAGGCCAGGCCAGCCAGCGCGCACAGCAGGACCACGGCCAAGCCAACAGACACCGCGCCGAGCAGCTTGGACTGCAGGCGCGGAGCACGGACAGACGCATTCATGGGGAAGCACTCTCGGGAAGGGGCATTGCGGTATCGACCCGCCAAGCTCCCGCTGAAGTGCGACATAAATCACATTAGCGTTTCGTTTAGTGATGTGAAGGAACTGTTTCATAGGACAAATGTGTCCGTATGGAACAAATGTGGACCCTGGACAGGGGATATAAATGTAACTATCGTAGTTACATGAAGACCGCGAACCCGCTCTCCGACGCCCTTCACGTGATGGCGCATCTGGTCGGCCAGGACGGCCCGCGCACCTCCGAGCAGCTGGCGTCCTGCCTGCCGACCCATCCGGTGGTGATCCGCCGTCTGCTGGCGCAGCTGCACAGGGCGGGCCTGGTTCGCAGCGCCCGTGGCCATGGCGGTGGCAGCCACCTGGCCCGTGATGCTGCAACGATCACCCTGCATGACATCTATCTGGCTGTGGGCGCACCACCGCTGGTGCAGGTCGGCGCCCGCGACTCCGGCGGTGGCTGCCCGATCCAGCGGCTGGTCAACAGCGCCTTGCTCGATGGGGCGCGCGAAGCGCAGCGCCTGCTCGAAGCGCGGCTGCAGGCGACCACGCTGGACCAGCTTGGCGCCGACTTCGCCCGCCATCTCGCCCATCACCGTTCCCTGGAAGGTCATCATGAATCCTGATGTGCTCATCGTCGGCGGCAGCTATGCCGGCATTGCCGCCGGCCTGATCCTCGCCCGCGCCCGTCGCCCGGTCACCGTCATCGATGCCGGTTCACCGCGCAACCGTTTCGCCGGCCATTCGCACGGCGTGCTGGGGCTGGATGGCATCAGCGGCGCCGAGCTGCTGAAGACCGCGCGACAGCAGCTGCTGGACTACCCCACAGTGCGTTGGGTGCATGCCGAAGCCGTGCAGGCCACCGCCCGCGCCGAAGGCGTGGAAGTGCGTACCGCCGATGGCCAGGTGCTGGCCGCGCGCAAGCTGCTGCTGGCCAGCGGCATCGCCGACCAGTTGCCGGCGTTGCCGGGCCTCGCCGAGCGCTGGGGCAGCACCGTGCTGCACTGCCCGTACTGTCATGGCTATGAAGTGGGTGGTGGTGCCATTGGCCTGCTTGGCGGTCATCCGATGTCCGCCAGCAAGGCGCCGCTGTTCGCCGACTGGGGCAATGTCACGTTCTTCAGCATGGGACTGGACATCACGGATGAGGAACGCGCCGCCATGCAGCAGCGCGGCGTGCAGATCGAGACATCACCCGTGCTGGGCGTGCAGGGCGACCAGCCGACCTGGCTGGAAGTGGAGCTGGCCGACGGCCGCCGAATCGCCCAGCGTGCCTTGTTCGTGCCGGCCGCCCAGGTGATGGCCACGCCATTGGTGCAGCAGCTGGGCTGCACGTTGGTCGAGAGCCCGCTGGGCGTGCTGATCGAGGTCGATGCGATGAAGCAGACCTCGGTGCCGAACGTGTATGCCGCAGGCGATGCGACGACGGTCGGCAACATCACCCTGGCCATGGCCGAAGGCGTGCGCGCGGGCATCGGCGTGCACCACGCGCTGGTGGCCGAAGACAGCATCGCGCGCTGAACGTTGCACAGGTAGAGGCCGACCTTGGTCGGCGCTGTTCCATCCACGCATGGCGTGGATCTACTGCAATCGGGTGCGGTGGGTGCCGGCCTTGGCCGGCACCGCTCCGTTACCCCTTCACGCACAACACCTGGCGCAGGGTGTGCACCACGTCGACCAGGTCCAGCTGCGCGGCCATCACATCGTCGATCGACTTGTACGCGGCCGGTGACTCGTCCAGCACGCCGCTGTCCTTGCGGCATTCCACGTGCGCGGTGGCCTCGCGATGCTGGGCCAGCGTGATCTGCTGGCGCGCGGCGCCACGGCTCATCACCCGGCCGGCACCGTGGCTGCAGCTGTGGAAGCTGTCCGCGTTGCCCTTGCCACGCACGATGTAGCTGCGCGTGCCCATGCTGCCGGGAATGATGCCCAGCTCACCCTCGCGAGCGCTGACGGCCCCCTTCCGGGTCACCAGCAGCTCCTGCCCGTGGTGCGTTTCCTTCTGTACATAGTTGTGGTGGCAGTTCACCGCCATTGCCGCCAGCTGGAACTTCGGCAGCCGGTGGCGCATCTCGGCCAGCACGCGCGACATCATCGCCTCGCGGTTCTGCCGGGCGTAGTCCTGCGCCCACGACACGGCTTCGACGTAGTCATCGAACAGCGGCTCGCCTTCCATGAAGAACGCCAGGTCCTTGTCCGGCAGGTGGAAGCCCAGCACGCGCCGGGCCAGTTCCTCGCGCGCCTTCTCGATGAAGTAGGTACCGATCAGGTTGCCGGTGCCGCGCGAGCCGCTGTGCAGCATCACCCACACCGTATCCGTCTCGTCCAGGCACAGTTCGATGAAGTGGTTGCCGCCGCCCAGCGTACCCAGCTGGCGGTCCAGCTTATCGGTGCGGATCCTGCGGTGCTTGTCCTTGATCTTCTCCAGGCCGTCGGCCAGCCCGGACTGCACCAGCCGCGTGTGGATGCTGTCGGGCATGCGGTGATGCTCGCCGCCGCGCCCGTTGCCGACCGGAATGCTGCGCTCGATGCTGTTGCGCAGCTGCCGCAGGTCGTCGGGCAGGTCGTTGGCGCGCAGCGTGGTGCGCACCGCCGCCATGCCGCAGCCGATGTCAACGCCGACCGCGGCCGGGATGATCGCACCGCGGGTCGGGATCACCGAGCCGACGGTCGCGCCCTTGCCCAGGTGCACGTCCGGCATCACGGCCACCCACGGCCCGACGAACGGGATCGCGGCGATGTTGCGCAGCTGCTCATGCGCCTGCGCTTCCAGCGGCACACCGTTGACCCAGCCCTTGATCGGCGTGGTGCCCTCGACGTGCAGCCATTGATAGTTGTGTTGAGTGTCCATGTCTTCGTGTATGTCCTTGATGGGCCGGCGGCGCGTCCCTGCGCCGCCGCTACCCCCTACCTGATCGTCACCAGCTGCTTCAGCACGCCATCCAGGCCGCCGAACACGGTGAGCGTGTCGATCTTCTCGGTGACCTTCTCCAGTGCCTCCAGCTCCTTCAAGCGCATCAGCACCGGGTTGTCCTCGATCAGCTTTGCGGTGTTGAGCTGTGATCGCGTGGCGTTGGCCTCCTCGCGGCGACGGATCACGCTGGCCTGGGCCTGCTTCTCGGCCAGCACCACGCCGTTGAGGATCTCCTTCATCTCGCCCGGCAGGATCACGTCCTTGATGCCGACGCTGAGCAACCGCACGCCGTGGCCCTCGATTGCCGCCTGCACATGTGAGGCGATCTCGCCGTCCAGCGCCGCCTTGTCACCCAGCAGCTCATCCAGGCTGCGCACGGCAATCGCCTGGCGCAGGCCGAACTGCAGCTGCCGATAGATGAACTCATCGGCATTGCTGAGCGTGCGGTGTGCACGCACCGGGTCGACCACCTGCACGGTCGCGGCCAGGTTCACCCGCAGGGTCACCTTGTCGCGGCTGAGCAGCTCCTGGCCGGACACGTCCAGTGAACGTGCACGCAGTTCCACACGCTCCACCGACACGTTGCCGTTGAAGTTCCAGAACGCGTGCAGGCCGGCATCCAGCGTCTGCCGCAGCGTGCCGTCGATGAACAGCAGGCCCACCGACTCGCTCGGCACGGTGCTGATCACCGCCACACGCGGCAGCACGCCCAACTGGCCCAGGCGCTGCTGCACGTCCGCCGGAATGCGCGGATCGTCACCCAGCGCCATGACGCGTACCTGGGTGTCGACCGAACCGCGCCAGTACAGACGGCGGCTGCCCGGCGGCAGCACTTCATCGATGCGGCCGTTGCGCAGCAACAGGCCGACCTCGCCGGCGCCGACGTTGGCCAGCACGAAGTGCGTGTCCAGCTGTGCGCCCAGCGCTTCGATCAGGCTGTCCTGGTCGCTGCCGGTGTAGGCCGCGCCCTTCGATGCGTTGTGGAGGTCCACGTGCGGCCGGCCGCCGAACGGCGACAGGCGGTGCACGCCCGGCAGCAGGATCTGCTGGAAACGACGGTTGCGATACACCAGGCCGCGCTCGCCGTCGCCGATCACGACCTTGATGGTCCAGAACATGGGAGTCTCTCCTTGTATGGCTCTGGTGGTTCGACCCGTTGCGGATGAATCGCCATGACCCGGGTCGATCAGGTCGTGGCGCGGCCGCCTGCACACCGCGTGCAGGCAGCGGAAGAGGGCGGCCATCGGCGGACGGTCCGCGCGCGGAGCCTTCGGCGCACCGGCAGTGCTGCCATCGTCGTTCCCGGCAGGCAGCACCGGTGCGGAACGTGGCTGGCAGTGGCGGCGGGCCGGAGCCCGGCGTGCGCTCCGTTGCCTTCCACGTTCCTGCCCGAAGGCGATGTCCGTGGATGGCGACGATGGCCGCTGGGGCTTGCGCCCCGGGTGTTGCTTCAAGTCATGACGTGACAGGTCATGTGGTTGGAGTGGGAGTCGAACCCACGACAGACGGAATCAGGATCCGTTGCTCTGACCAAGCTGAGCTATCCAGTTGGGGACCGCGCGGAATCGAACCGCGTACCGGCGAACCGGCGCCTGCCTCCAGCAGGCGATCCAGGCGATGGCATGTCCGCGACCTCCGGCATACGCCACGGCAACGCCGCGCGCACCAGCCCGTGGTGGAAACGGGACCGTTGGAGAATCGAGGGTGCAGGCCACCGACATTATCGGCGAGCGATAATGTTTGGGTGCGATGCAGATAATGTCCAGGCGCTGCCGGTCGCGCGAAGTAAATCCTTCGGCGGGGCAGGAAAGGCCTGGGTCAGTGAGCGGCGGGTTGCCGCGCGGGGTGCAGTTCTGGCATCGCGGGTCCTTGTGCCGACGCAAAAAAAACGCCCCCGGGACTTGCGTTCCGAGGGCGTCGTCAGGCCTCGGAGATCGGGGTGGCCGATCTCCGCAGGGCGGATATCAGGCCGTTGTAAGCTGGTCTTCCTTGCCGAACGCGCGCGCCAGCACGTCCATGCGCAGGCATGGCAGCAGTTTGGCGGTGGCGACGGAATGCGCGTTCAAGGGAAGTTTCCAGTGGTTGTTGAAACGAGGTGCGCACGATAAACCACGATTTAGTCGCGCGCAACCAATTTGTTCAATTATTTTCTTCGGTATGCGTGCAATGCCGGCCAGCGGCCGGCACTACCGGCCCTCAGGCTTCCGCGCTGGCGGCATCCAGCTGCGCGACATCCTGCACGCTCAGCGATACGTTGGCTACTGCCAGCAGATCGTGCAGTTGTTCGACGCTGGTGGCGCTGACGATCGGTGCGGTGATTGACGGCCGTGCGATCTGCCAGGCCAGTGCGATCTGCGCAGCGCTGGCGCCGTGCTTGCTGGCCACGTCATCCAGCGCCTGCAGGATGCGCAGGCCGCGCGGATTCAGATAGCGCTTCACCACCGTTTCGCCACGTGCCGGGCTCTTGGCTGCATCGGCCGGCGTGCGGTACTTGCCGCTGAGGAAGCCACTGGCCAGCGCGTAGTAGCCGATCACGCCGATCTGTTCGCGCTGCACCAGCGGTTCCAGTTCCTTTTCGTAGCCGGCGCGGTCATACAGGTTGTACTCCGGCTGCAGGGTTTCGTAACGCGGCAGTTTGTAGTCGGTGGACACCTTCAGCGCATCGGCCAGGCGCGTAGCGCTGTAGTTGGAGGCGCCGATCGCACGCACCTTGCCGGCTTCGATCAACCGGCCGAACGCGGCCAGGGTCGCTTCCAGCGGCGTCGACTCGTCATCCTCGTGGGCCTGGTACAGGTCGATCACGTCGGTCTGCAGGCGGCGCAGCGAATCCTCGACCGCGGCATTGATGTTGTCCGGGGTCAGGCCGGGGCGTTCGGCCCACTTGGCCACCTTGGTTGCCAGCACCACCTTGTCGCGCTTTCCGCTGCGGGCAAACCACTTGCCGATCAGCGTCTCCGATTCGCCGCCGGCATTGCCGGGCACCCAGGCCGAGTACACATCGGCGGTGTCGACCAGGTTGAAGCCGGCATCGACGAAGGCATCGAGCAGGGCGAAGCTGGCCTTTTCATCGGCGCTCCAGCCGAACACGTTGCCACCGAAGGCGAGCGGACGTACATGCAGGCCGGAACGGCCCAGTTCGCGGGTTGCCGTCATGGGCACGGACTCCTTGGGGGAAGTGCTGCAGAATAGAACGCGTAGTGTGACCGTGCTGCGGCGGTGACCACAAAACAGTGTTCCGCGCCGCGCACGCCGCTAACGTTTTGTGAACACCTGGGACGCCGCGGCTGCTAGTCTCGCCGCATCTTCCGCTGGAGTCGCTCCGATGATGCCTGCTTCGTCCCTGCGTGGTTGCCGCCTGCTGCTTGCTTCGGCCCTGCTTGCCGCCGTTCCCGCGTTCGCCGCACCGTCCACGGTGGCGCCGGCGAAGATCCAGGTCTCACCGGCCATCGATGCGGCGGTGAAGGCGTCGACCCGTGATGCCAACAACGTCAAGCGCGATGGCTTCCGTCATCCGGCGCAGACGCTGTCGTTCTTCAAGGTGGCACCGGAAAAGACCGTCATCGAGATCACCCCCGGCAACGGCTGGTACTCGGAGATCCTGGCGCCGCTGTTGCACGACAAGGGCCACTACGTTGCTGCGGTGGTCGATCCGATGGCGGTGCCCGAAGGCCGCGGCCGTGACTACCAGCAACGCAGCCGCGACAGCCTGGAGAAGAAGTACGCCGGTGCGCCGGCACAGTTCGGCAAGACTGCCGTGGTCGCCTACGATCCGGCCAAGCCGGTGTTCGGCCCGGCCAATTCAGCCGATGTGGTGCTGACCTTCCGCAACGTGCACAACTGGCGCAAGGCCGGCCAGGCGCAGGGCATGTTCCAGGGCTTCTTCAACGTGCTCAAGCCGGGCGGCGTGCTGGGCGTGGTCGAGCATCGTGCCAAGGCCGACGTAGCCGACGATGATGACACCGGCTATGTCGGCCAGCAGCAGGTGATCGCGATGGCCGAGGCGGCTGGTTTCAAGCTGGATGCACGCAGCGAGGTCAACGCCAACCCGCGCGACACCAAGGACCACCCGAACGGCGTGTGGACGCTGCCGCCGACCAACCAGCACGACAAGGCCGATGATGCGAAGTACCAGGCGATCGGTGAAAGCGACCGCATGACCCTGCGCTTCATCAAGCCGTAGCGGGCGGCGCCGGGCTGCGCCCGGTGAGCGCTGCGGCGTCACAATGGACGTAACGTGTATCCGCCGGGCGTGGCCCGGCCCTGCTGCCAATGGAGTGGACAGTTGAAGAAGGTGTTCTATATCGCTGTTGCAGTGCTGGTGTTGGCGCGGCTGATTGACTTCGTGTTCTACGGTGGCCATGCCTACGACCTGGTGGCGACCGTGGGGTTTGCCGTGCTGTTTGCCGGTGCGCTGCTGGAGGAGCGTGCGCGTGCCATGAATCCGCCGCCGGTTCGCCTGCGGCGCCGGGCCAATGTCATCGCGGCGTGCGGCATCGCACTGGTGCTGGGCTCTTTCCTGCTTGAGTGGAAGGTCTTCGGTTGATCGCGCCGCAGCCTCGGCCGGCGTGATGCCCGGCAGCACCGGGGCCGCGCTCGGCCGAGGTTGCGCGGCATGGGACAATGCTGCACCTGCTGCCCGTCGTGCCCGCAATGCTGATCGCCTTCAACAAGCCCTTCAACGTGCTCTGCCAGTTCACCGACCGCAGCGTACCGCCGCGGCCGACGCTGGCCGGGTTCGGCCTGCCGCCGCGCGTGTATGCCGCCGGTCGCCTGGACCATGACAGCGAAGGCCTGCTGCTGCTGACGGATAACGGTACGCTGGCGCACAAGCTGACCGACCCCAGGCATAAGGCCGACAAGACCTACTGGGTGCAGGTGGAAGGCACGCCCAGCGATGAGCAGCTGCAACGGCTGCGCGATGGGGTGGAGCTGAATGACGGACCGACCTTGCCGGCGAAGATCGAGCGCCTCGATCCGGCGCCGTCGCTGTGGACACGCGATCCGCCGGTGCGCTTCCGCAAGACCGTGCCCGACAGTTGGCTGGCGATCACGATCCGCGAGGGCCGCAACCGCCAGGTGCGGCGGATGACCGCGGCGGTGAACCTGCCGACGCTGCGGCTGGTCCGCGTGTCGATGGGACCCTACCGCCTGGACGACCTGCAGCCGGGGCAGTGGCGGCAGATCGGCTGAAACAGGAAGGGCCGGATACCCTACGGTATCCGGCCCTCATAGCGGGCTGATGGGCTCAGTTCCTGCGGAAGGAAGCCGACCCCGGCAGACTCAGGCGTCGCTGCCGATATCGCTGTGCTCGTCCACCACGGTGTCGTTGCGGCGGTCACGCGCATTGATGCGCTGCGCCTGGCCATTCACCACGTGGCCGTTGGCGGCCTTCTTCTTCTGCTGCTTGCGGTACAGCGCATAGCCGAGCAGGCCGACACCCACCGCAGCGGCGGCAATGGTCACCGCCGGGTTGCGCCGGGCGAACTTGGTGGCCACCTTGCCACCGGTCTTGACGGCGCCCAGCGCCGCGCCGGTCTTGATCCAGTCACTGGCCTGCGGCCCAAGGTGGCGCAGGCTGCCACCGGCACTCTTCAGGCCGTCGCCGGCGCTGTGGGCCAGGTCCAGGGCGCGCTCCAGAGCGCGGTCGGTGATTACGGTCAGCTTGCTCATGCGGGGGTCCTTTGCCTCGGGTCGAAGTCCAGTGTCGCGTGTTGCCCGTAAACGGTATGTCAGTCGAGGTGGCACGCGGTGTGACTTTACCGCAGCCATTCAGGATCAGGCAGGGTCCGGCTACGTCCCGCGCGGCTTGGCCCGATGCGTGGCCGTGGCCGTCCATGGGTCATCCGGCCACGGATGGCGCGGGTAACGGCCCTTCATCTCCTTTTTCACTTCGGCGTAGGTGCTTTCCCAGAAGTTGCGCAGATCCTGGGTGACCTGCAGCGGGCGGCCGCCGGGGGAGAGCAGGTGCAGGGTCAGCGGCACGCGGCCATCGGCGATGCGCGGCGTGTCGGCCAGGCCGAACAGTTCCTGCAGCTTCACCGCCAGCACCGGCGGCAGCGGTTCGCCGCTCTCGCTGTCCAGTGCGTAGGTGATCGGCCGCTCCAACCCGGAGGGCACGGTGATGCGGGTCGGTGCATGACGCTCGACCAGCTGCCGTTGTGGCCACTCCAGTGGCGATTTCAGCGCTTCGCCGAAGCTGGATTCGTCCAGCGCATCCAGTCGCGTCTTGCCGGCGAACGCGGGCTGCAGCCACTGCGCGCGATTGGCCAGCAGGGCGTCGTCGCTGCAGTCGGGCAGGCCGAGCTCGGGCATCCAGCGCCGCAGCGATTCCACCCGTGCCTGCCACTGGCGCAGGCCCTCGGTCCACGGCAGCGCCCGCAGGCCGAGCTCGGCCACCGCATCGGTCAGCGCCTGCGCGGCGTGCTGCGGATCGACCCGGCCGGCCGAGCGGCTGTCCAGCACGATCCGGTCGAAACGGGTCTCGCGCAGCGCCACCAGGGCGCGTCGCTCGCTGTCCCAGCGCACCACGTCTTCGGTGACGAAGCGCTCCGGCCATGCCTTGCGCAGCTGGCCTTCATCCACCGGTGCGGCACGCAGCAACAACGCATCGCGCGCTTCGAAGCGCAGTTCGCTGGCCACGAGCCAC
The DNA here is from genome assembly GCF_059369815.1 of Stenotrophomonas sp. YJH_SMC_27. Classification (NCBI taxonomy): domain Bacteria; kingdom Pseudomonadati; phylum Pseudomonadota; class Gammaproteobacteria; order Lysobacterales; family Lysobacteraceae; genus Stenotrophomonas; species Stenotrophomonas sp. YJH_SMC_27. The sequence continues at coordinate 123,461 of NZ_JCAFTA010000008.1, forward strand.
GGCTCGCCGCGCAGGTCGCTCAGCTCGTGCAGGCGCGCGCTGCGGCCATTGGCCAGGAGGTAGCGCAATGGATCGCTGGGATGCTGGACGCCAATCCGGTCTGGGAAGGCGTGCGCGAGCAGGTCGCCCAGCTCATGGGCCTCGATGCTGGCCGGCGGCGTGGCTTCGCAGCGCAGGCGGCGACGCCAATGCCTGGCGGCGGCATCGATGGCGGCCAGCCCGCTGCGGTTGGCATCGCCCGGTATGCGGCCATTGCGGAACGCAGCCAGTGCGCGCCAGCGGCTCGCCAGCGCGTCACCGCCCTGGCGCAGCGGGTCGCGCGCTTCCAGCAGGGCGGCCAGATCGGTGGCCAGCGCCTGCGCGCGGGCATCGGGCGCTGCCAGCAGCATCGCCGCCATCCGCGGGTGCGTACCCAGCGCCAGTACACGGCGCCCGAGTGCGGTGATCGCGCCCGAGTCCGACAGTGCACCCAGGCGTTGCAGCAGTTCGCGCGCCGCACCCATCGGGCCGGCCGGTGGCGGGTCGAGGAAGCGCAGGTCGCTGCTGCCCCACGCGGCCAGTTCCAGCGCCAGTCCGGCCAGTTCCACCTGGTCGATCTCGGCACGGCGCTGCGGCTCCAATCGCTGCGACTGCGGCCACAGCCGCCAGGCCACGCCTTCGGCCACGCGACCGGCGCGACCGGCGCGCTGGTCGGCCGACGCCTGGGCGATGGACACCACGTCCAGCCGGGTGAAGCCGCTGTTGGGGTCGTAGCGCGGTTCGCGCGCCTGGCCGCTGTCGATCACCACGCGCACGCCGGGCAGGGTCACCGACGACTCGGCCACGTTGGTCGCCAGCACCACGCGACGGCGGCCATCGCTGGCCATCTGCAGCACGCGCGCCTGTTGTTCCACCGGCAGCTCGCCATGCAACGCCAGCACCTCGACGTTGCCATCGAGTGACTCCTGCAGGCCGGCCTGGACGCGCGCGATCTCGCGCTGGCCGGGCAGGAACACCAGCAGGTCACCGGGGTGATCGGCCAGGGCCTGCTGCACCGCGCGGCGCACCTGCAGTTCCAGCGTCTCATCGCGGCGCGCCGGGAAATGGCTGACCGTCACCGGGTAGCTGCGGCCCTCGCTGCTCAGCCGCGGCGCATCGAGGAAGCGTGCCAGGCGCTCGCCATCCAGCGTGGCCGACATCACTACCAGGCGCAGGTCATCGCGCAGCTGCGCCTGCACGTCCAGCGCCAGCGCCAGGCCGAGGTCACCGCTGAGATGGCGCTCGTGGAATTCGTCGAACAGGATCGCGCCGACCTCTTCCAGCATCGTGTCCTCCTGCAGCATGCGGGTCAGGATGCCTTCGGTGACGACTTCAATGCGCGTACGCGCCGAAACCTTGTTCTCGAAGCGGATACGGTAGCCGACCGTGCCACCGACCTCCTCGCCCAGCTGCCGTGCCATGAACAGCGCGGCGCTGCGTGCGGCGACCCGGCGCGGCTCCAGCAGGATGATTTTCCGGCCTTGCAGCCATGACGCTTCGAGCAGGGCCAGTGGTACCTGGGTGGTCTTGCCGGCGCCGGGCGGGGCTTCCAGCACCAGCCGTGGCTGCACGGCCAGGTGCTGCTGGATCTGCGGCAGCAGCGGGGAAATCGGGAAGAGCGGGGCGTTCATGTGCAAAGGATAAGGGGCCACGGCGGGCGCAGGTACAATGCGCGGGCACTTTTCCCCCGCGATGACCATGCACCTGATCGATATCGGCGCCAACCTGACCCACGATTCCTTCGACCGCGACCGTGACGCCGTGCTGGACCGCGCGCGCCAGGCCGGCGTGGTGCAGATGGTCATCACCGGCGCCAGCCGCGAGCACTCGCCGTTGGCGGTGCAGCTGGCCCAGCAGCACCCGGGCTTCCTGTACGCGACGGCCGGCGTGCACCCGCATCACGCGGTGGAGTACACCGAGGAATGTGATGCCGAGATGCGCGCGCTGCATGACCACCCGGAAGTGGTGGCCGTGGGTGAGTGCGGGCTGGACTACTTCCGTGACTTCTCGCCGCGCCCGGCGCAGCACCGTGCCTTCGAGCGACAGCTGCAGCTGGCCGCTGAGAATGGAAAGCCGCTGTTCCTGCACCAACGCGAAGCGCATACCGATTTCATGGCACAGATGAAGAACTTCGAAGGCCGCATCGGCCCGGCGGTGGTGCATTGCTTCACCGGCGAACGCGACGAACTGTTCGACTACCTGGATCAGGACTGGTACATCGGCATCACCGGCTGGCTGTGTGACGAGCGCCGTGGCGCGCACCTGCGCGAACTGGTGAAGAACATCCCGGCCAACCGCCTGATGATCGAGACCGACGCACCGTACCTGCTGCCGCGCACGCTGAAGCCGATGCCGAAGGACCGCCGCAACGAACCGATGTTCCTCTCGCATATCGTGGAAGAACTGGCACGTGACCGTGGCGAGGACGTTGCAGTGACGGCGGCCAATGCGACTGCGGCGACGCGTGCGTTCTTCCGCCTGCCCAACGCCGGTTGATCCGTAGAGCCGAGCCCATGCTCGGCTTATCGCGCGCAGCGCGAAAGACGCAAAGAGCAGCCGAGCATGGGCTCGGCTCTACAAAGCGCTGTCCGGTAGCGCCGGGCCATGCCCGGCGAGCGAAGCGGCCAGCGCCTGCAGCCCTTCCCGATACGTTGGAAACCGCGGTGCCCACCCCAGCGCTTCACGCGTGCCACGGCTGTCGATGCGCTTGTTGCTCTCGTAGAAGCGCCGTAGCGTCGGGCTGAGTGCAGGGTCGTCCCACGCCACGGCAGGTGGCATCGCAAACCCGCCCAGCTTCGCGGCGAAGGCCAGCACATCCTGCGGTGGTGCCGGCTCGTCATCGCTGGGCAGGTATATCCCCTGCGCAACCGGTCGCTGCATCGCCGCGACGATCACTGCCGCAAGATCCTCTACGTGCAGGCGGTTGAACGCCAGGCCCGGCCGAATCACATGGCGGGCACGGCCCTGTGACAGCTGCAGCAACGCATTGCGCCCCGGCCCGTACAGGCCGGGCAGGCGGAACACCGCCGAAGCGATGCCACGTACCTCTGCAAGCGCACGCCATTGCGCTTCGGCACGCAGGCGCTGCACGCCGGCTGCTTCGGTGGCATCGGCTGCGCTGCGCTCGTCAACCCAGCCGCCGGCCCGATCGGCATACACCGACGTGGACGACAGATAGCCCAGCCATCGCAGTGCCGGGCTGGCCCGCAGAGCCGGCAGCAGCAGGCGCAGTGCCGGGTCGCCCGCGGCATCTGGCGGCACGCTGCACAGCACGGCCTCGGCCTGCGCGACCTCATCGAGCAGGGCGGGCGACGGTGGGGAGTCAGCGTGCAGCTGATGCCGCAGCAGGCCATCGTCGGGCGCCGACGAGGGGTTACGCACCGTGCCGACGACGTGCACGCCCCGCGCCTGCAGATGCGGGGCCAGCACGCATCCGCTCCAGCCCATACCGAGGATCAGCACCCGCATAGGCAGCGCGCTGGCCTGCAACGGGAGGCTCACGCGCCGCGCAGTGCCTGGTAGGCCTGCAGGCTGCTGTAGGCGACCTGCAGCAGCAGGGCTTCCTGGTCGGCCTTGCGTGCACGCGCCAGCATGTCGCCGACGATCTGCTCGGCCTCGACCTGCTGGCCAGCCTCCAGGTCCCGCAGCATCGATGCCTTCAATGCAGAGCCGGCCTGGGTGAGGGTGCCGCGCGCGGTGTCCTGCGCGGCATCGGGAATCGGCTCACCGGCAGCTTCGGCCACGGCCAGGCACTCGTCGTACAGGCCACGTACGATCGCCTCGCCATCATCGGTGGCGACGATGGTGCCGATATCCGCACGCAGCAGGCAGGTCGCGGCGGCCAGCGCGGTCAGGAAGGTGTACTTGATCCACTGTTCCTGGCCGATGTGTTCGCTCGCCAGGTGATCAAGATGGGCCTGCGCGCAGACAGCGGCGAAGGCACGCACGCGTGCGGACGCCGCGCCGCCATCGCGCTCGCCGAAGGTGAGCTTGGCCGGCTTGCCCAGGTGCAGCACCGCACCGTCGGGGGCCTTGGTGGCGCTGATGAAGCACAGGCCGCCGAGCACGGCGTCGCGGCCGAAGCGCAGGTCCAGCGCGTTGTAGTGGTGCAGGCCGTTGAGGATCGGCAGCACGGCGGTGTTCGCACCCACGGCTGGAGCAATGGCGTCGATCGAGCTGTCGAGGTCGTAGGCCTTGCAGCTGAGGATGACCAGATCGAACGGCTTCTGCGCGGCCAATGCGGGCAGTGCATCAGCGGTGACATGCTGTACGGGGAAGCTGGCATCGCCGAGCGGGCTGCGGATCACCAGGCCGTCGCGGTCCAGCTGGGCGGCGCGCGCGGGGCGCACGAGGAAGGTCACGTCCACGCCGGCCTGGGCCAGGCGACCACCGAAGTAACCGCCGGTACCGCCGGCGCCGAGGATCAGGATGCGCATTGCACGTTCACCGCTTTCTGGGGGAATCAGATCTGCGATTGTGCCGGAGATTGCGGGCAAAAAAGAGCCGAGCATCGGCTTGGCTCTACAGAGATCGCTTCATCCACGCATGGCTTGGATCCATCGTGTCGACCAAGGTCGACACCTACCAACAGCAGCGCAGAACGGCTCCCCGGCAGATCGCAGGAATTTGTCGAAGGCGGGGTGGGTCCGGTTGCGGGGGCGTGAGCGCCATGGATGGCGCGACCGAGCCTCCATGGACGGATTCACGGCGTCCCCCGCAACCGGACCCACCCCGCCATCCCCCGGATAGTCAGCTTTTGCCGTTGAAGTTGACGTTGACGTTGATTCAGCGGGTGCAGGGCCGCAGGCCCTGCAGGCAAAACTCAGCTGCGCATGCCCACGCCACGGCGCAGCAGCCACAGCGCCAGCGCCGTCAGCACCACCACGAAACCGATCATCAGACCGTAGGCCACCGGCAGCGGTACATCGCTGCTGCCCAACAGGCCATAGCGGAACGCGTTGACCATGTAGAAGATCGGGTTGGCGTGCGTGGCCGCCTCGGCCCAGCCCGGCAGCAGCTTCACCGAATAGAACACGCCACCCAGATAGGTCAGCGGGGTCAGGATGAAGGTCGGCACGATCGCCACGTCATCGAACTTCTTCGCATACACCGCGTTGATGAAACCGGCCAGCGAGAAGATCGTCGCGCCCAGGATCACCGTGGTCAGCATCACCAGCGGGTGCGGGATGCGCACCGGGGTGAAGAACATCGCGATGATCAGCACGATCACGCCCACCATCAGGCCGCGCAGCACCGCGCCAGCCACATAGCCCCACAGGATCACCCAGTTCGGCATCGGGCTGACCAGCAGCTCTTCGACGTGGCGGCCGAATTTGGCGCCGAAAAACGAGGAGCTGATGTTGCCGTAGCTGTTCTGGATCACGCTCATCATCACCAGGCCCGGCACGATGAACTGCATGTAGGTGTAGCCGCCCATGTCACCCACGCGCGACCCGATCAGGTTGCCGAAGATGAGGAAGTACAGGGTCATGGTGATCGCCGGCGGCACCAGGGTCTGGCCCCAGATGCGCATGATGCGGGCGACTTCGCGGCGCACGATGGTCATCAGCGCGATGCGGTTGCGCTGGCCGTCGGTCAGCTCGGTGGTGCTCATGCGGGCTTCTCCATGTTGCCGGTGAGGCGCACGAACAGCTCCTCCAGGCGGTTGCTCTTGGTACGCATCGAACGCACGCGGATACCGGACGCGTTGAGCGTCGCAAACACGCGGTTGAGGTCCATCGCGCGTGGCATATCGATGTCCAGCGTGTGCGGGTCCGGGGCGGTCAGCGTCGCGCCCTCGATCACCGGCAGCTGCGCCGGCAGGTCACCGTCGATGTCCAGCAGGAAGCCTTCCACGTCCAGCTTGGCCAGCAGGGTGCGCATCGGCCCCTGTTCGACGATCTGGCCATGGTTGATGATCGCCAGGTGGCGGCACAGGTACTCGGCCTCTTCCAGGTAGTGCGTGGTGAGGATGATCGTGGTGCCGGCACCGTTGATCTCCTTCAGCACGCGCCACATGTCGCGGCGGATCTCGATGTCCACGCCGGCGGTCGGTTCGTCCAGGATCAGCAGGCGCGGGCGGGTCATCATCGCGCGGGCGATCATCAGCCGGCGCTTCATGCCGCCGGACAGTGTGCGGCTCATCACCTGTGCCTTTTCCCACAGGTGCGCGCGCTTCAGTTCCTCTTCGGCGCGCTGCTCGGCTTCCTCGCGCGGCACGCCATAGAAGCCGGCGTAGTTCACCAGGATGTCGAAGGGCTTCTCGAACAGGTTGAAGTTGATTTCCTGAGGCACCAGCCCGATCAGGCGCATGGTCGCGCTGCGGTTGCGCACCAGGTCGCTGCCGAACACCTCCACCTGGCCCTCGCTGAGGTTGACCAGGGAGCTGATGATGCCGATCAGGGTCGACTTGCCGGCCCCGTTGGGGCCGAGCAGGGCGAAGAAGTCGCCCGGGGCCACTTCCAGGGAAACGCCCTTCAGGGCCTGGGTGCCGTTGTCGTAGGTCTTGCGCAGGTCGCGCACGCGCAGGGCGGGCGCCGTATCGTTCTGGGATGCCAAGCTCGAAGCCTTCGCGCCCATGGGCTGGCGCTGGAGAGGGGCGGGGAGGGGCTATTATAGAAGACCCCGAGGGCTTGCCCCGGCTACACACTGTCCCGAAAAGTCGTGCCTGTTCAATTCCCCCTCAAGCTGGTCGGCTGCCGCATGCTGGCCCCGACCGTCGGCCACTACCAGTTCGTGCGTGATGATGGACAGCCACTGGATTTCCAGCCCGGCCAGTTCATCCAGGTCCATTTCAGCTACGCCGACGGCACCGAAACCAAGCGCAGCTACTCGCTGGCGACCATCCACGACCATGCGCTGGGCCCGGGCGAGGCGGTGGACATCGCGGTCAGTTTCGTGCCCGGTGGTGCTGCCACGGCCCTGTTCGAGGCACTGGAGCCGGGCGGCCAGATCAGTGCGTCCGGCCCCTATGGCCGGTTCTGCCTGAATCCCGGTGACCACAACGCCCGTTACCTGCTGATCGCCACCGGTACCGGCGTTACCCCGTACCGTTCCATGCTGCCGCTGCTGGAAAAGGCCATGGCCGAACGCGATGTGCAGATCGTGCTGCTGCAGGGCGCGCGCAGCCCGGGCGAGCTGCTGTACAGCGAAGATTTCTACAGCTTCGCCGAAAAGCACGCGAACTTCCGCTATGTTCCGTGCCTGTCGCGCGAATTGCCGGCCGAACCGCACCCGGATGTACAGCACGGCTACGTGCAGCAGGCGCTGGCCGGTTTCACGCCGGACCCGGCCACCGACATCGCCTACCTGTGCGGCAACCCGGACATGGTCGATGCCTGCGCCGAGCTGCTGAAGGCCGCCGGCCTGGGCAACCCGCAGATCCGCCGCGAGAAGTACGTCAGCAGCAAGTAAGCCAGGGTAGTGCCGGCCGCTGGCCGGCAACCCCACGAACCCTGGTAATGCCGGCCGCTGGCCGGCAATCCCGCAAATCGGAGGCGGCATCACGCCGCCCCCGGTGCCATGCCTCAGTACGCGATCCAGGCATCACGCCAGGCAAAGCCGGTGCCTGGGCGATAGGCATCGGCGTTGATGTTGCACCACGCACCTTCCGGGAACGGGCGGCAGGCGTACAGCTTGCCGTCGGTGCCCTTCACCACGGTCTCGCCTGGCTTGTAGCTGCCGAGGCCTGCCGGATACACGAAGTCGAAATCGCCACCCGGCGGATCGACCGGATCGACCGGGCCCGGACCCGGAATCTGGGTTTCCAGTTCAAAGCGATGACCCGGCTTCAGGTAGACACGGTTCTCGGTGGCGGACGCCACCGGCGTGATCACGCCGTTCTTCATCACGCCGACGCGGGCGTGCTGGGCGCTGCCATTGACCTTGCTGGCCAGCGCCATCGGCCACTGCGCCGGAGCGGTCTGGCCGGCGGCCAGGGTCACTTCCGGGCGCTCCAGATCGTTGCCGTTGGCATTGAACACGCGCAGGGTCAGCGTGGTGCCTGCCTCCAGCGCACCGCGGGCGGTGACCGGGCCGGCATCCTGCCACTGCGGCGGCGGAATCACGCCGTTGCCGCCTTCGAAGCGGACATCCATGCAGGTGTAGAACGCTTCACCCGAATCCGAACGCTGCCAGGTGTTGTAGATGATGTGCTGGCCACTGCGCTTGGGCAGCGGGCAGTCCAGCTTGTAGGTCTTGCCGTCCACCGGCACGTTGCCCAGTGTGCAGAATTCCTGCAGGTCGGCCCAGCGCAGCGGGCTGCCCGGCTGCCAGCCATCACGGGTGACATAGAACTTCCACTCGCGGGTGGCATGCGGGGCCGGGGCATAGAACTCAAAGGTGTAGCGGCCACGCGCGTCGGCGCGGATTGGTGTGGTCGGCCAGTCGGTACGGTTCAGGTCAAGGCCGCGGTACTTGGGAATGCTGGCACTGCACAGTTCGCCATCGCGCACCAGTTCGCGATGGTTGCCATTGGCATTGCCGTGGGCAATCGCGCTCCAGTCGTAGAACGGCTGCGCGCCGCCAATGGCCTTGGCTGCGGCACAGGCCGGGTTGGTCGGGTTTTCCGGATTGCCCTCGTGGCACTGCTTCACGCGGCTGAGCGGCTTGGTCATGGTGCCGTGGGCGAAGGCGCTGCCGGACAAGGCCAGGCCGGCGACGACGGACAGTGCGAAGACTGCCCGATGGGACAGGTGCATGCAGAGACTCCTTTGCGAGGTGTGGGAAACCTCAAGGAGTCTTCACATGCAGATGCGCCGGCAACATCGGACAAGTTTGAAATCGATGGCGGCTGTGTTCGATCTGCAACACGGTGCTTACTGTGCCGTCATCCGGGCGAAAGGCGGTGCATTGTGCACCGCCTCCCGCATCACTGCCTCAGTACGCGATCCACGCATCGCGCCAGGCCGCGCCCACGCCCGGCCGGTAGGCCTCGGCATTGACGTTGCACCATGCACCCTCCGGGAACGGACGGCAGGCGTACAGCTTGCCGTCGGTGCCCTTCACCACGGTCTGGCCCGGCACATAGCCGCCGATACCGGCCGGGTACACATGGTCGAAATCACCGCCCGGCGACGGCGTGCCCGGGTCCGGCACCTTCGTGTCGAGCTGGAAGCGGTTGCCATCCTTCAGGTACACGCGGTTGGCGGTGGCCGAGGCCGTCGGCGTGATTGCACCATTGGCCAGCACGCCCACGCGCGCATGCTGGGCACTGGCATTGACCTTGCGGGCCAGCGCCAAGGGCCATTGCGCGGCCGAGGTCTGGCCGCTGGCCAGCGTCGCTTCCACACGTTCGACATCGTTGCCGCTGGCATTGAACACGCGCAGTGCCAGCGTCGTACCGACCGGCAATTCACCGCGGGCGGTGACCGGGCCGGCATCCTGCCATTGCGGTGCCGGCGTCGTACCACCGCCGCCGCCTTCAAAGCGCACGTCCATGCAGGTGTAGAACGCCTCGGTCGAATCCGAGCGCTGCCAGGTGTTGTAGATCACATGCTGGCCGGTGCGCTGCGGCAGCGTGCACTGCAGCTTGTAGGTGCCATCGGCGGAGAGCGGTGTATTGCCCAGCGTGCAGAACTCCTGCAGGTCGGCCCAGCGCAACGGGCTGCCCGGTTGCCAGCCGTCGCGGGTGACGAAGAAGCGCCAGTCGCGCGTGGCGTGCGGCGCGGTTGCCTTGAACACGAAGGTGAACCTGCCATTGGCATCGGCGTGGATCGGCGTGGTCTGCCAGTCACTGCGGTTCACGTCCAGGCCGCGGAAGGTCGGGTTGTTGCCGCTGCACAGCTTGCCGTCGGGCACCACGGCCTGATGGTTGCCGTTGGCGTTGGCCTGGTTGATGCCGTTCCAGTCGTAGAACGCCTGTGAACCGCCAATCGCTTTTGCAGCGGCACAGGCCGGGTTGGTCGGATTCTCGGGATTGCCCTGGAAGCAGGCATAGACGCGGCTGACCGGCGTGGTCATCGTGCCGTGGGCGAACGCGTTGCCGGCCAGGCACAGGCCCGCAGCGGCGAACGAGGCGGCCAGCAACAGCGGTGTGGGTCGGAATGACATGGCGCATCCTTGTGGTCGTCGAAAGGGAACGGTGACCGCAGGCGCTGCGCTGGGCGGCGGACTTTCGGCGGCACCAGGGCGAGTATCGAGTCGCACTGCAGGCGGCGGAACCATCGCAGTGCCGATCCGTGACTGCGCATGTGAAGCCCTTCCCGCAGGCTTCACGCAGGGCTGAACGGATGCGCTGGACGTCACGTGACCGGCGTGGCATCGATCACGTCATGGAGATCACGCGACGCAGTCCCGGTACCCACCCGATCTGCCTGGCACGAGAAACAGCCATGCGCGGCGTTGTGCAGCTGGACGAACGCCACCGACGGGTCGGCAAACAGCGCATCCAGATGGCCGCCCACCTCGGTGCCCGCACAGACCTGGGCACCGCACATCAGCGCGGCGTGGTCATAGGCACGCATCGAGATCATCCGGCGCTGCACATACGGGGGCACCTCGCCCGGCGGCAGGACGCAACGGGTCACGCCGCGCTGCACGAAGATCGGGCCGGCGGCGCGGTACGGCGAATGCAGCGGCAGGTGGGCGTGGGACAGCAGGAGCAGCTCGCTGCCAGGCGCGGGATCGCTCAGGCTGATCCGGCAGGGATGTCCGCCGCTGGCGCCGACCCAGCGACGCTGGATGCCGAGCGCAGCGAGCGCGCAGTCGCTCATCTCGAACAGGTGCAGGAAGGGGCGATGGTCGATGCCACCGAGGTACCACGTGTGCATGGGTGTCTCCTGGGTCTGCGGCGGATTCTGCGCGTGCGCCGGCGGCCGTGCTCGCCGTTTTCAGACCCCGCATCGCCGTCAGGCCGGGGCACTGGCCCGTGGGGCGCTGCGGGTCGCCGCCGATGCCGCCCTGTGCCGACCAAGGCCGAGGGGCAGGACCGTCCGGTCTGCGCGCCGTTGGCGGCGGATTCGTCATTGCCCATCGCCGTCGGCGCGCTGCCCGTGTAAGTTGGGTCACATCTTCCGCGGCAGCCCGTCGTGGTTGCCAGGAACGTCTTCCAGGGGAAACGAGCACGATGCAAAGACACCTCCTCGCGCTGGCCGGGATGCTGGCCAGCCTGATGCTTGCCGGTTGCAGCCAGTCGCCGTCACCCGGCGCCGAGGGCGCCACTGACGCACCCGGCCGCCGCTTCGGCACGATCGATTTCCAGCCCTGCACGCTGTCCACGGTAGGTGCCAGCGCCAACGTGGAGGCGCAGTGCGCCACCCTGCAGGTGCCGGAGGACCGGGCCCAGCCTGACGGTCGCCGGATCGGCCTGCGTATCGCCTGGCTGGAATCGGGCAGCAGCGGCGCCAGCCAGCCGGATCCGGTGTTCTTCCTGGCCGGCGGCCCCGGCCAGGCGGCCAGCGAGGTGGCGGTCATCGTCGATACTGCACTGCGCCAGGTGCGCAAACAGCGCGACGTGTTCCTGATCGACCAGCGCGGCACCGGCGGTTCCAACCCGCTCAGCTGCCTGGGCGCGGACGGGAAGGAGCTGCCGATGGACGAGGATGCCGCGCCTTCCGAGGCATCGCTGCGCGACTACGCCCAGCGCTGTGCCGCATCGCTGCAGGGGCGTGCCGATGCGCGCTTCTACACCACCACCGAGGCGATCGCCGATCTGGATGCGGTGCGTGCGGCGCTCGGTGTGGACCAGCTCAACCTGGTTGGCGGCTCCTACGGTACCCGCGTGGCCCAGCGCTATGCGGGCACCTATCCACAGCACACCCGCAGCATCGTCATCGATGGCGTGGTGCCGAATGAGCTGGTGGTGGGCGGCGATTTCGCCAGGACATTCGAGGACGCGATCGCCCTGCAGTCGGCGCAGTGCCGCAAGGACGTTACCTGCAGCAAGCGCTTCCCGACCGATACCCGTGCGCAGCTGCGCAGCGTGGTGGAGACCCTGCGCCGTGCACCGGTTCCGGTCGAGTATCGCGACCCCGGCACCTACGGGACCCGGAAGGATGTGCTGACACCGGACAGCGTGGTGGGCCTGGCTTTTGCGTTTTCCTACGTACCCCAGTACGCCTCATTGCTGCCGCTGGTTCTTGATGAAGCCGCGCACGGCCGCTATGCGCCGCTCGCCTCGCTGGCACGCGGTGCGAACCGCAGCATGGATTTCCAGATCAACCGCGGGATGCATTGGTCGGTGATCTGCAGCGAAGATGCGCCGCGCTACCACGCGCCGGCCGAGGATCCCGAGCGGCTGTTTGGCAACGAGGTGGCCAGTGCGTTCTTCGCGGCCTGCCCGGTGTGGCCGCACCGTCCGGCGCCGGCAACCGATGCCGTGCCGCTGCGCAGCGACGTGCCGGCACTGCTGCTGTCCGGCGAGCTGGACCCGGTGACCCCGCCGCGCTACGCCGAACAGGTCCTCAAGGGCCTGCCCAATGGCCGCGCGCTGGTCGCCCGTGGGCAGGGCCATGGCACGTTGACCGCTGGCTGCATGCCGCGGCTGCTCGGCCAGTTCATCGACACGACCGATGCCAAGGCGCTGGATGCCGGCTGCCTGGATACGCTGAGCTACGTGCCGGCGTTCACCTCGTTCAACGGATGGGAACCATGATCGTCGCCGACAACCTGCACAAGGCCTTCGACACCCGCACCGGCCGTATCCAGGCAGTGTCCAACGTCGGCTTCCGCGCCGAGGATGGCCGCATTACCGGCCTGCTGGGGCCCAATGGTGCCGGCAAGACCACCACCATGCGCATGCTGTACACGCTGATGACGCCCGATCAGGGCAGCATCACTGTCGACGGCATCGATGCGGCGCGCAATCCGGTGGAGGTGCGTCGCCACCTCGGCGTGCTGCCTGATGCGCGTGGCGTCTACAAGCGCCTGACTGCGCGCGAGAACATCGCCTACTTCGGCGAACTGCATGGCCTGTCGGCCGAGCGCATCCGCGAACGCATCGAGGTGCTCTCGCATGCGCTGGACATGAGTGACATCCTCGACCGCCAGACCGATGGCTTCTCGCAGGGCCAGCGCACCAAGACCGCGATTGCCCGCGCGCTGGTGCACGACCCTCGCAACGTCATTCTCGATGAACCGACCAACGGCCTGGACGTGATGACCACGCGCGCGCTGCGCCGCTTCCTGCTGGGCCTGCGCGAAGAGGGGCGCTGCGTGATCCTGTCCAGCCACATCATGCAGGAGGTGGCCGCGCTGTGCGATCACATCGTGATCATCGCCAAGGGCACGGTGATGGCCGCCGGCAGCGCCGACGAACTGCGTGCGCAGGCCGGCGAATCCAACCTGGAAGATGCGTTCGTGAAACTGATCGGCAGCGAAGAGGGCCTGCACGCATGAGCATGATGTCGACCCTGATGACGGTGATGCGCAAGGAGCTGCGTGACCTGTCGCGTGACCGCCGCACGCTGCTTCTGACCCTGCTGTTCGGGCCACTGCTGTACCCGGTGCTGCTGCTGGGCATGGGCAAGCTGGCCGAGAGCCGGGTGCGCACCCAGATCGAACAACCGCTGCAGATTCCGACCATCGGTGCGGACAACGCGCCGAACCTGGTGCGCTTCCTCGCCGCGCAGGGGCTGAACACCGCACCGGCACCGAAGGACCTGGCCGAGGCCATCCGCACCCAGGACATCGATGTGGCGCTGCGCATCAGCGATGAGTTCGGCAAGGACTGGGCCGAGGGCAAGCCGGCGCTGGTGGAGGTGATCAAGGACAGCACGCGTCGCGCGGCCGAAGTACCCAGTGCACGCCTGGAGGCGGCGCTGGCCACCTACAACGGCCAGGTCGGTGCCTTGCGCCTGATGGCACGCGGCATCGACGCACAGGTGGCACGCCCGCTGGACGTGGCGCGCCAGGACCTGGCCAGTGCCGAGGCCAAGCGCGGCATGATCCTGTCGATGCTGCTGCCGGTACTGCTGACGCTGACCTCGTTCATCGGTGGCGCCTACCTGGTGATGGACGCCACGGCCGGCGAGCGCGAGCGGCAGTCACTGGAACCCTTGCTGGCCACGCCGGGCTCGCGCAGTGCGATCGTCAGCGGCAAGATCGCCGCCGCCTGCGTGGTCGGTTTCGTGTCGCTGCTGCTGACCCTGGTCGCGTTCAAGGTGAGCGCGCAGATCGCCCCCGGCAACATCGGCCGCCAGTTCAACATGAACGTCGGCTCGATGCTGCAGATGCTGCTGGTGATGTTGCCGATGCTGCTGATCGGCACCTCGCTGCTGACCTTCCTGTCGGCTGCGGCCAAGAGCATGAAGGAAGCGCAGAGCCACATGACCTGGTTGATGCTGCTGCCGATGCTGCCTGGCTACGCCCTGGTGGCCTATCCGCTGAAGAGCGAGATGTGGCAGTACGCCGTGCCGTTCCTGTCGCAGAACCAGATGCTGCTGAAGGTGATCCGCCACGAGACCATCACCCCGACGGTCTGGGCGATCTACCTCGGTGCCAGCCTCGGCCTGGCCGCTATGCTGTGGTTCGCCGCCGTGCGCCGCTACCACAACGAGCGCCTGGCCATCTCCGGCTGACCCCCACGGGTAGCGCCGGGCCATGCCCGGCGGATATGAAACGAGGCCCGGTCATTCCGGGCCTCGTTGTTTTCAGGATTGTGTTGCCTGCCAAGCGGCGAAGCGCTGGGCGATCACCGGTGCCAGTCGATCGAAGTTTTCCCAGGTATCGGCGACGTGGTACAGCGAAATGACGTCGGCCCCCAGCTGTGCCTCATAGTCTTCGAGATACTGGCCATTCTCGAGGTCGTAGTACACAGCAGTGAACGAGTTGGCTTCATCACTGATCAGGTCATCGACGAATTTTCCGTCGCTGCAATGAAGCAGGAACAGGCCCGGCGTCGTTCTGCGTTCCCGCAGCGCCTGCAGGTCTTCTTCTGCGTCTTCTGCGAGTTCCGCGCTTGCCATTCCCTGTAGCAGCAGCCACGCCAGGTACATGCCGATGTGAGTAGCCCCAGCCTCTGCAGGAAGATCCGCGGGGAAATCACCGCCGGAATGCCAGCTGGCGTCGTCGTACTTCATCTGTTCTTTCCTTGAGATCGACAGCGAGCTTAGGAGGTGCGGAAAGGCGGCGGAAGTGCCGAATGCGTCAGCCTCTTCTATACCGCGCAGGCGTCACACCCATCTCGCGCTTGAACACGGCGATGAACGAACTGGGCGTGTCGTAGCCCATCGACAGCGCAACGCTGATCACCGGCTCGCCTGCCAGCAGGCGTGGCAGTGACAGCAGCACGCGCAGGCGCTGCCGCCACTGGCTCAAGGTCATGCCAGTTTCGGCCTGCCAACGGCGGGCGAGACTGCGGCTGGACAGTCCGCTGGTGGCTGCCCACGCTTCGACGCTGCGAAGGTCGTCCGGCGACCGTGCCAGCGCCGCCGCGATCCGCCGCAACCGTCGATCCTGCGGTTGTGGCAGGGCAAGTGGCAAGGGAATGCTGGCACGGATCTCATCGGCGATGACGCCGGCCAGGCGTGCCTGCGCAGCGTCCAGTGCCTGATGCGGCCAGCGCAGTGCCCGCGTCACCGCCGCCTGCAACAGCACGTCGGGTTGGAAAATGCGGGGCAGCGGCGGCAGATCCAGGCCGGCATCGGCGCGGACGTACAGGCTCCAGCCATCGAATGCGTCTGCCCCTACCAGGGCGTGGGGCAGCAAGGGCGGTATCCAGGCAACATGCCCCGCCGGCAGCAGCCAGTGCAGGTCGCCGGCCTCGATCCGCAGCAGGCCGTGGTGGGCACCCAGCAACTGGCCGCGCACGTGCTGGTGGCGCGCGGTGCGCCGCCTTCCGGGCACGCGCAGCTGGCCAGCCAGCACGATGGGGCCGTCGTCGGCGTCCGCCAATGCCGGATCAATCAAGCCGGTCGGTGTCTGATCTGCCATATCCATTGGCAGTTATACGGCAGAAGCGCCGATCCGCGCGCGCCACACTGGGCGCCCATTCCAACACGAGCCGCCCCGATGCAGCCCCAGGACATTCTTCCCGACCATCAGAACGACGTGCAGGTAAACGGCCTCACCGTGCGCAAGGGCAGCGTGGGCGCCTTCCTCGCCAGCGTCCGTGACTGGCAGGACCCCGCCAGCGATGACGCCACCCGCGCCACCGCCGAAGCAGATCTGCGTGGGCTGCTGCCGGGCCTGCATGCGCTGGGCCTGTTCCAGGTGCTGGCCGCGCGCGATCCGGCACTGCAACGCCTGATTGACAGCCTCTCCTGAAGCGGACACGGCCCGGAGATGCCGGGCCGTGTGGTCATTTTGGGGCGGAAACGACTTAATCCCCTCCGTCCCCTTTTCTGCGGTCAGCCGCCTGGCGCGAACACCAGGGTGCGGCGGGTGGTGACCGGCGCGCTGACCGGCTCGAAGCGCCAGCGCTTGACTGCGTTCAGGGCTTCGCGGTCGAAGGTGCGGCCGGAGGTTGCGCGCAGCACGCGGGCGTTGACCACCGAGCCGTCGGTACCGACCGTGATCTCCACCAGCACTTCGCCCGACGTTCCCGAACGCAGTGCCTCGGCCGGATAGCGCGGCGCCGGCGTACTGATCGGGCGCAGGGTGGGCGCGGCGGCAGCCGCGGCCTGGCGCGCCGCGCTGGCCTGCTGGGCCGCGGCCTGCTGCTGCTTCTGTTCGGCTTCGCGGCGTGCGGCGGCCTGGCGCTCGGCTTCCTGGCGTTCGTTGTCGCGGCGTGCGGCGTCCTGCTGGGCAGCGATCTGCTTGGCCGCGTCGGCTTCCTTGGCGCGTTGTTCGGCCAGGCGCTGCTGTTCGATCTGCTGCTTGCTGCGCTCCTCGGCGTCCTTCTTTGCCTTCTCCGCTTCGGTCTCGGTGCGCTTGGCCGCGTTTTCCACGCCCTTGGACAGACCGTCCTTCAGGCGCGGCAGGGCGGGCGCGGAGGCATCCACCTTCTCGATCAGTGCCACCAGGCGCTGTGCTTCGGTGTAGTCCTCGCGGCCCAGGTGCTGCTCGGCGGCGATCAGGGTGTAGGGCAGCAGGTCGGTCAGCGCGCTCTTCACCGAGGCGTCGTCCGGGGTCTTGTCGCGCAGGGCGAGGTAGTACTCGATGGCATTGTCGCCGGCCGGCGCGTACATGCGGTTCTCGCGCAGGGCCTGGCTGGCCGACTCACGCAGCTGCTCGGTGCCCATCGACTGCACCTTGGCGGCGACCACCGGTGCGGCCGGTGCAGCGGCGTTGGGGGCGGCGGCCGGAGCCGGTGCTGCGGATTCTTCCTTGCCCGAGCAGGCGGCCAGCGCCAGTGCCAAAGCAACCGGCAGCCACCGGCGCGCGGCGGTGATCGTTGAGACGTGCGACATCCTGCTCCCCTCTAGAAGACGACGTGACGTAAATCATTGATATGCATGGCCGGGACCCGTGGTCCAGGCGCGGCAGGGTGGCGTTTCCCGACGCCACCGCCGGCAACGGCGAGGATGCAATCTAGCATCCCGGCCACCGCCCCGCACAAGGGGTGGTGGCCGGGCGGGGCCGCAGTGATCATGTCGTGGCCGGCGGCGACTTCAGTGGTCGTGTGCCTTGTCGTGCGACTTGCTGTGGCCGTTGGACATCAGCTTGTCGGTCCAGGCGATGCCGATCGCCGACAGGATGAACACGCAGTGGATGATGGTCTGCCACAGCACACCTTCCTGGGTCATGGTCGTGCAGGTATCGACGCCAGCGTTGTAGAAACTGGTCGACGCCGAAGACACTGCCGCTGCCCATTGTTCCGGTTTGCACAGCGGCAGTCCCTTCAACGCGCTGGTGGCGATGAAGGTCTTCAGCAGGTGGATCGAGGAGATGCCGATGATCGCCATCGCCAGCTTCACCTTCAGCACGCTGGCGTTGACGTGGCTCAGCCATTCCGGCTGGTCCGGGTGGCCTTCCAGGCGCAGGCGCGAGACGAAGGTTTCATAGCCGCCGACGATCACCATCACCAGCAGGTTGGAGATCATCACCACGTCGATCAGGCCCAGCACGATCAGCATGATCTGCTGTTCGCCCATCGACACCGAGTGGGACAGCAGGTGCCACAGTTCCTTGCCGAACAGGAACACGTAGACGCACTGGGCAAGGATCAGGCCCAGGTACAGCGGCAGCTGCAGCCAGCGCGAGGCGAAGATCAGCGAGGACAACGGGGACAAGGGACGAGGACTGTGGCTCATGCAGGACAGTGCGTTTCGGGGGAGCCGCGAGGTTACCGGCCCGCCATGACGGTGCCAACCCAACTCACGCACTAGACTTCAGGTTCCTTTCCGCACCCCGAGCCGCCGCCATGATCGACCTGTATTACTGGCCCACCCCGAACGGCCACAAAGTGACCCTGCTGTTGGAGGAAGCCGGCCTGGAGTACCGCATCCACCCGGTCAACATCGGTTCGGGCGACCAGTTCAAGCCGGAATTCCTGGCCATCTCGCCGAACAACAAGATGCCGGCCATCGTCGACCATGCCCCGGCCGATGGCGGTGCTCCCCAGAGTGTGTTCGAGTCCGGCGCGATCCTGCTGTACCTGGCCGAGAAGACCGGCCGCTTCCTGCCCAGCGACGCGCGTGGCCGCGTGACCACCCTGGAATGGCTGTTCTGGCAGATGGCGGGCCTGGGCCCGATGAGTGGCCAGATGGGCCACTTCAACGTGTACGCGCCGGAGAAGATTCCCTATGCCATCGAGCGCTACGACAACGAGGTGCGCCGCCTGCACGGGGTGATGGACAAGCGCCTGGCCCAGCACGCCTTCCTGGCCGGCGATGAGTACACCATCGCCGACATGGCCAGCTACCCGTGGGTCGGCGCCTACGACACGCTGCCGGTGGACTTCGCCGCGTTCCCGAACCTCAAGCGCTGGCATGAAGCGATTGCCGCACGCCCGGCCACCCAGCGCGCCTATGCCCTGCGCCAGCAGGTGAACCCCAACGCCGGCAAGCCGCTCAGCGACGAAGAGCGCAAGCACCTGTTCGGCCAGCGTTGAACCAGGACGGCGTCATTCACGCGTGACGTGGATCTACGGGTGGTGGGTGCCGACCCTTGGTCGGCACTCGTCCGCACTGCTATGGGCAGAAGGTCATGCTGCCTTCCCGCACGGGCTTGGTTAGGATGGGGGACGACCGCTCCGCGTCCATCGCGGGGGCGGACCTGCCGTTTGCCGGGATCCTCCATGCGCCACCTGTTCGCTTCGCTCGCCCTCATGCTTGCCACCACAACCGCTGCCCACGCTGAAAAGCTGACCCTGGAAGCCATCACCGGTCCGCTGCCGCTGTCCGGCCCGACCTTGATGAAGCCCAAGGTGGCACCGGACGGATCGCAGGTCAGCTTCCTGCGCGGCAAGGACAGCGACCGAAACCAGCTGGACCTGTGGACCTACGACATCGGTAGCGGCCAGACCCGGCTGCTGGTTGATTCCAAGGTGGTGCTGCCCGGCACCGAGACCCTCAGCGACGAGGAAAAGGCACGCCGCGAGCGCCAGCGCATCGCCGCGATGACCGGCATCGTTGATTACCAGTGGTCGCCGGACGCGCAGCGCCTGCTGTTCCCGCTGGGCGGCGAACTCTACCTGTACGACCTCAAGCAGCAGGGCCAGGCGGCCGTGCGCCAGCTGACCCACGGTGAAGGTTTCGCCACCGACGCCAAGCTGTCGCCCAAGGGCGGTTTCGTCAGCTTCATCCGCGGCCGCAACCTGTGGGTGATCGACCTGGCCAATGGCAAGCAGCTGCAGCTGACCCACGACGGCAGCACCACCATCGGCAACGGCGTGGCCGAGTTCGTCGCCGATGAGGAGATGGATCGCCACACCGGCTACTGGTGGGCGCCGGATGATTCGGCCATTGCCTTTGCCCGCATCGATGAATCGCCGGTGCCGGTACAGAAGCGCTACGAGGTCTATGCCGACCGCACCGACGTGATCGAGCAGCGTTACCCGGCCGCCGGCGACGCCAACGTGCGCGTGCAGCTGGGCGTGATCGCACCGGCCGCCGATGCGCAGCCGCGCTGGGTCGACCTCGGCAGGGAACAGGATATCTACCTGGCCCGCGTCGATTGGCGCGATCCGCAGCACCTGAGTTTCCAGCGCCAGTCGCGTGACCAGAAGCAGCTGGACCTGGTGGAAGTGGCGCTCGACTCCAACCGCCAGCGCGTGCTCGCCCACGAGACCAGCCCGACCTGGGTGCCGCTGCATAACAGCCTGCGCTTCCTGGAAGACGGCAGCGTGCTGTGGTCGTCCGAGCGTACCGGCTTCCAGCACCTGTACCGCATCGACAGCAAGGGCAAGACCACCGCGCTGACCCACGGCAACTGGCCGGTGGACGAACTGCTGGCGGTTGATGAGAAGGCCGGCAAGGCCTACTTCCGCGCCGGCATCGAAACCTCGCGCGAAAGCCAGATCTACGCGGTATCGCTGCAGGGCGGCGAGCCCCAGCGCCTGTCCAAGGCACCGGGCATGCACAGCGCCACGTTCGCCCGCAATGCCAGCGTCTATGTCGACAGCTGGTCCAACAGCACCACGCCGCCGCAGATCGAGCTGTTCCGCGCCAATGGCGAGAAGATCGCTACGCTGGTGGAGAACGACCTGGCCGATCCCAGGCACCCGTATGCGCGCTACCGCGACGCGCAGCGCCCGGTCGAGTTCGGCACGCTGACCGCCGCCGATGGCAAGACCCCACTGAACTACAGCCTGATCAAGCCGGCCGGGTTTGATCCGTCCAAGCGCTACCCGGTGGCGGTGTATGTCTATGGCGGCCCGGCCAGCCAGACCGTCACCGACAGCTGGCCCGGCCGCGGTGATCACCTGTTCAACCAGTACCTGGCCCAGCAGGGCTACGTGGTGTTCTCGCTGGACAACCGCGGCACCCCGCGTCGCGGCCGCGACTTCGGTGGTGCGCTGTACGGGAAGCAGGGCACGGTGGAAGTGACCGACCAGCTGCGCGGCGTGGCCTGGCTCAAGCAGCAGCCGTGGGTGGACCCGGCGCGCATTGGCGTGCAGGGCTGGTCCAACGGCGGTTACATGACCCTGATGCTGCTGGCCAAGGCCTCGAACCAGTACGCCTGCGGCGTGGCCGGTGCGCCGGTGACCGACTGGGGCCTGTACGACAGCCACTACACCGAACGCTACATGGATCTGCCGGCACGCAATGAAGCCGGTTATCGCGAAGCGCGCGTGCTGACCCATATCGACGGCCTGCGCTCGCCGCTGCTGCTGATCCACGGCATGGCCGACGACAACGTGCTGTTCACCAACTCGACCAGCCTGATGAGCGCGCTGCAGAAGCGTGCACAGCCGTTCGAGCTGATGACCTACCCGGGTGCCAAGCATGGCCTGTCGGGCGCCGATGCCCTGCATCGCTACCGCGTGGCCGAAGCCTTCCTGGGACGCTGCCTGAAACCCTGATCCGCAACCGGGAAGGAGCCCGCCGATGACCCTGCCACCGCCGATTCCCGCCCATCGCCAGACGTCCACCGGATGGTGGCGCCGCCACTGGCGCTGGGCGATGCCGCTGACGGTGGTGCTGGTGCTGGGTGGCGCCGGTGGCGTGGTGACCTGGAGCCTGTTGCGCTGGAGCGAGGCGGCACGCGAAAGTCCACCGATGCGCGAAGCGTTGCGCCGCGCGGGCTGCAGCATCGAACTGGTGGAAGCCTTCGGCGAGCCGCTGCATATCGAATCGATGCCGCTGGGCAGCATGCAGACCGCCATCAACGGCCAGCGCGACGTTGGCCTGACCGTTGCGCTGGAAGGGCCGCAGGCACGCGGGCGGTTGTTCGTGCAGGGCATCCGTCGTGACGATGTCTGGGACTACCCGGTGATGTACGTGCTGGCCGAAGACAAGCAGACCTTCGACCTGACGGCGCTGGATGATGATGAGGCTGCGCAGGAGTGCGAGCTGCAGGCCTGCCGTGATCGCGGCGAATGCCCGCTGACCGCCGCGTTGTGACCTCCCCGGGCAGGCGACTGCGGGACGTCGACCGGGTAGAGTCGACTGTCAGTCGACTGCTCTTCGGTCAGATAGCGAACCCCCCGCGCTGCGCGCGATAGTCGACTGACAGTCGACTCTGCGCCGGCAGGCTTCCGCGGAGCCCCGGCTGCACAACCAGCCGCCATGACTTCCCGCCGATTGTCGCCATCGCCGTGAGCGCGTAGGGTGCGGGCAACCCCGTCCTGGAGTGCACCATGAAGCCGATTGCGTTCGCCGTTGCCCTGGCCCTGACTGCCGCACCGCTGCTGTCTGCGCCACCGGCGCTGGCCGCACCCGCCGCCAAGGCCGCTACCCCGGCCAGCCCGGCCTGGATTGCCCGCAGCAATGCACTGGCGCAGATCCTGCTTGATGCACAAGGCCCGTTCCAGCCGGAGGAAACCGGCTTCTTCGGCGTTCCCGGCTACGACGACAAGGTCGCAGACCTTGGCCCGGACAACGGCAAGCGCTATCGCGCCGCGATGGCCAAAGCCCGCGATGAACTCAAGGCAAAGCTGGCCACCGAGAAGGATCCCAACGTCCGCCAGGACCTGGAGATCATGATCCACGCCGCCAGCCAGAACATCGAAGGCAGCGAGCTCAACGAGAAATACCTGCTGCCGTGGAGTGATGCGCCGCAGACCGTGTTCAGCGGCCTCAACCTGCTGCTGTCCGACCAGGTGCCGGCCGAGCGCCGGGCCAAGGCGATCGACCGCCTCAAGGCCTATGCCGGCCTGCAGCCGGGCGGCACCGCCTTCACCACGCTGGCCCGCCAGCGCTATGAAGAGCGCCTGAAGGACACCAGCCTGCTGCAGCCGACCAAGATCGAAGTGCAGCAGTCGCTGGACAACGTCGAGACCTACATCACCGGTATCGAGTCGCTGCTGAAGAAGTACCAGATCGCCGGTACCGATGAAGCAATGAAGGCCCTGGCCGGGCAGATGAAGGACTACGCCGCCTGGACCCGCAAGGACGTGCTGCCGAAGGCACGCACCGATGCGCGCCTGCCGGCGCCGCTGTACGCCTACCAGCTCAAGCAGGTCGGCATCGACATCGACCCGAAGCTGCTGATGCAGCGCGCGCAGCTGGAGTTCATGGAAACCCGCTCGGCGATGCAGCAGCTGGCGCCGCTGGTGGTGAAGGACAAGGGCCTGAAGGTGGCCGACCCGAGCGACCCGGTGGCGGTGATCCGCGCGCTGAAGGCCGACAAGATCGCCGACGACCATCTGGAAGGCCACTACCGCAAGGTGATCGACGCGATCGATCCGCTGATCCGCGAGCATGCCATCGTCGACGTGCCCCAGCGCGCCATGCAGATGCGCCTGGGTTCGGCCGCCGAGAGCGCGGCCAGTCCCGCGCCGCATTTCCTGCCGGCGCCGCTGGTCAACAACACCGGGCAGCAGGGCACCTTCGTGCTGCCGCTGGGCAACCCGGCAGCGGGCCCGGGCGCGCAGTACGACGACTTCAACTTCGGTGCGGCAGCATGGACGCTGAGCGCGCATGAAGGCCGCCCCGGCCACGAGCTCCAGTTCACCGCGATGGTCGAGCGTGGCGTGTCGCTGGCACGCACCATGTTCGCGTTCAATTCGGTGAACGTGGAAGGCTGGGCACTGTATGCCGAGGCCGAGATGGTGCCCTACGAACCGCTGGACGGTCAGATGATCGCCCTGCAGTTCCGCCTGCTGCGCGCCGCGCGCGCGATGCTGGACCCGATGCTCAACCTGGGCCTGACCGACCGCGCCAACGGCGAGCGCGTGCTGATGGAGCAGGTCGGCCTGTCCAAGGCAATGGCCACCCAGGAACTGGACCGCTACATGGTGCGCATGCCGGGCCAGGCCGGCAGCTACTTCTACGGCTACACCCGCATCCTGGAACTGCGCATGCAGACCGAGCTGGCACTGGGTGCGAAGTTCGACCGCCTTGCGTTCAACAACTTCCTGCTCGACCAGGGCCTGCTGCCGCCGGACCAGCTGGCTGATGCGGTGAACAAGGTGTTCGTGCCGAAGTACCGGCAGAAATAATCGGTAGCGCCGGGCCATGCCCGGCGAGCGCAGCGGGAGAGACGCCGGGCATGGCCCGGCGCTACCCGCGGTGACGCTGCCGCCTCACCGCTGCGGGGTAATCACCTGTGTCGGCAATCGCGCCGGCGGTGCCGGATTCGGCACCCAGATCGCGACGCCGGCGGCGCGCTTCTGCGTGGTCGGAATACCGATGCCGACGCCGCCACCCACATGCGAGCCGAACGTGCCGGCGCCCACCGACATGCCCACCGGCGAGCCACTGCTGCCCACGCCCATCAGCACCACGCCATTGGCGCCCAGCGCGGCGGCCTCGCGCTTCAGGCGTGCCACAGCTGCATCGGTCTGGCCCTGTGTGCCGAAGCCGACGGCGGACGCCGATTCCAGCTGGGCGATTTCCTGCGAACCGGCCGGAGGCGTCGAATAGATCTGCACCAGTGCCGGATCGATGGGTGCGCGGGCGCGGCCCAGCATCACCTTGGAGGTGCTGGCACAGCCGGCGGCGACCAGCAGGATGGCCGCCAACGTGGCCCAACGGATGTTCATGGCACGACCCCTGTAGGACTGGTTGCGATCATCGGCGGGCCACTCTGAATCGGCGCCAACACCCGGGCCAGGGCACGCACGGCAGCACGCTAGCACGCCGGGGGTGACAGCCCCGCCAACGGCAGTAGGCGACGGCAGCGGGAACGTCTATGGTTGGGGCAGGAACCAACTGCGGGAGAGTGGCATGGGCGTGATCAGTCTGTTGTGGGGCGTACTGGCGCTGTTGTGGATGATCCTGGCGCTGATTCCACTGCTCGGCTGGGGCAACTGGTTCCTGATCCCGTTCGCTGCGGTGGGCGCGGTCATCGCCGCGCTGGGCATCCTGTTCACCCACCCGAGCAAGCGTGGCCGGGCCTGGGCCGGCCTGGTCCTGAACGGCATCGTGGTGGTGGTGGGCATCCTCCGCCTCGGCCTGGGTGGTGGCGTCATCTGAGCCCGCGCCCGGGTGCGACAGGGCGTCGCAGGCGCACGGCCGATGGCCGGGCGGGGGCGTACAATGAATGGCTGCGCGAGCCCCCCGCGTGCCTGTGAATCCGCGCCCGGCGCGGCTGCCCCATGATCATCCGACCCCGTCCCCACGGCTGGCAACTGCTGTACATCCTGCGCGGTTCGATCGTCAAAGCGATCGCGCCCAAGGTGCTGGCCATCCTGATCCTGTCCATCGCCGTGGCTGCGGTGGTGGAACTGGCGCCGCCGACCGGCATCGAACGCGTGTCGGTCACGCCGTTCACGCTGCTCGGCTTGGTGCTGTCGATCTTCCTCAGCTTCCGCAACAGCGCCTGCTACGAGCGCTGGTGGGAAGGCCGCAAGCTGTGGGGCCAGCTGGTCTACGAATCGCGTTCGCTGGCCCGCCAGGTGAACCTGCTGCTGGCCGATGACACCGGCCGCCGTCGCCGCATCGCCTACGTCACCACCGCGTTCGCCCACGCCCTGGCCGGGCGCCTGCGTGGGCGCATCGTGGCGCTGATGGCCCTGCCGTGGCTGGACAAGCGCCAGCGCGAACAGCTGGGCCAGCGCGAGAACGTGCCCGACGCGCTGCTGGCGATGATCGCCGCCGAACTGGCCCAGGCGCTGCGCAGCGGTGAGCTCGATCCGATCCTCTACACCCAGCTGGAAGAGCGCCTGCACGCGATGTCGTCGATCCAGGCCGGCTGCGAGCGCATCCTCACCACGCCGCTGCCGTTCGCCTACACCCTGCTGCTGCACCGCTGCGCGTGGATGTTCTGCGTGCTGCTGCCGTTCGGCCTGGCCAGTTCGCTGGGCTGGGGCACGCCGGTGCTGTCGGCGGTGCTGGCCTATGCCTTCTTCGGCCTGGACCAGCTGGGCGAAGAAATGGAAGACCCCTTCGGCCTTGAGCCGAACGATCTGCCGCTGGACGCGCTGGTGCGCACGATCGAGATCGACCAGCTCGATGCGCTCGGCGAACGCCCGTTGCCCGAACCCCTGCTGCCGCAGGGCTACCTGTTGCAATAGCCACTCCTCGGAGCCTGCCATGTCCCACCCGCTGTACCGCCCGCGCCGCATGCGCCACGACGAGTTCTCGCGCCGCCTGATGCGCGAGAACACGCTGACCACCGACGACCTGATCTACCCGGTGTTCGTGCACGAACTGGCCGGCCGCACCGCAGTGCCGTCGATGCCGGGCGTGGAGCGGCTGTCGATCGAAGAACTGCTGAAGGTTGCCGAAGAGGCGCTGGAGCTGGGCATTCCGGTGATCGACCTGTTCCCGGTGATCGACCCGTCGCTGAAGTCGCTGGATGCATCGGCCGCCTGGGCCGAGGACGGCCTGGCGCAGCGTGCGATCCGCGCGCTGAAGTCGCGCTTCCCGGAGCTGGGCGTGATGACCGACGTGGCGCTGGACCCGTACACCACCCACGGCCAGGACGGCATCATCGATGACAAGGGCTACGTGCTGAACGACATCACCGTGGAAGCGCTGGTCAAGCAGTCGGTGTCGCACGCCGAAGCCGGGGTCGACATCGTCTCGCCGTCGGACATGATGGACGGCCGCATCGGCGCGATCCGCCGTGCGCTGGATGCCGACAACCACATCAACGTGCGCATCATGGCCTACTCGGCCAAGTACGCCTCGGCGTTCTACGGCCCGTTCCGTGATGCGGTGGGTAGCGCGGCCAGCCTCGGCAAGGCCGACAAGAAGACCTACCAGATGGACCCGGCCAACGGCGACGAGGCCCTGCGCGAGATCGCGCTGGACCTGGAAGAGGGCGCCGACATGGTGATGGTCAAGCCGGGCATGCCGTACCTGGACCTGGTGCGCCGGGTGAAGGAGACATTCGGTGTGCCGACCTTCGCCTATCAGGTGAGTGGCGAGTACGCGATGATGAAGGCCGCCTTCGCCAACGGCTGGCTGGACGAACGCGCCTGCGTGCTGGAGTCGCTGCTGGGCTTCAAGCGGGCCGGTGCCGACGGCGTACTGACCTATTTCGCGCCGCAGGTGGCGCGATGGCTGCGCGAGCGCTGACAATGGCGACACGATAGACGGAGGACTGCGATGGCACCCGAACTGGGATGGATGCAATGGCTGATCTGGGGCACCGGAACACTGGTGTTCGGCGGCATCATCGTCGGTGTCTTCATCGCCGCCTGGCGGGCCGGCAAGCGCCCGCCGGAACAGCTCTCCGCTGCCCGCCACGTGGCCCGTGAGCAGGCGCTGCCGGACAGCGTGCAGGCCGAGCTGGCCGCGTTGAACCAGCGCAAGGACAACGGCCAGCTGAGTGAGCTGGAGTACGAGCAGCAGCGCGCCAAGGTGTTGTCTCGCTGACGGGTGGGTGCCAACCTTGGTTGGCACCTTGGCGTGCCGACCAAGGTCGGCACCTACCCCGCGATCATCTACGCATCGCGTGGATCTATCGCACGCACCTGGCACCTCCATCGCCCTGGTAGTCGCCAACCTTGGTTGGCGTCTGCCGTTACCGCGCGCCTGGCACGCACCCGGCCACCGCCGCCACCTTCGGCACCGCCAAGCGGTACACGTCCACGCCACCGGCGCGCGGCGCCTTCGCCGCGCTGCTGGCCACCAGCATCTCGCCCGGCTTGGCGTTGTCGATCACCGGCGCGCCGGTCCAGCCGCCGGTCTGGTTGAACGACAGTCCCAACGGCTGCAGGGCCGCGCCACTCCACGCGCAGCCGCTGCTCCACACCTGTGCGGTCGTGCCGCTGCCGCGGCTGAACACCACCGCGCCGTCGTTGCCCAGCCAGTCGCCGTCGGTCTCGTCGTCGCCGCTGTTCAAGGTGGTCAGTGCGGTTGCCGGGCCACGCACGCCCTGCGCGTCCAGCGTCGCCACGAACAGGTCCCAGCCCGCGCCGCGACCCTGCTCGCGGGCAAACAACAGCCGCTTGCCGTCCGCACTCAGGGCCGGCCCGCGCTCTTCCCGGCGCCCACCATCGCCCGCCAAGGGCTGCGCCTTCCCGAGCTGGCCGTCGGCTTCCACCGTGGCCCGGTACAGCGCCAGCGCGCCCTCGCGGCCGGCCGCGAACAGCAGCCAGCGGCCATCACGGCTGAAGTAGGGATCGCGGGCCTCGCCGGCCACGCCCACCGGCAGGGCCTGCGCCTGCTGCCAGCGGCCGTCGACCACGCGCGCCTCCCACAGGCCCCAGCCAGCCTCACCGCGGTGGGCAAAGACGATGCGCTGGCCATCGGGACTGATCGTGGCGCGGCCCTCGTCGGCACGGGTTGAGACCACGCCCATGCCTTCGATGCCGTACTCGTTCAACGCCATCGCCACGGGGGCAGAGAGTAGACTGGCGGCAAGCACCAGCAGGGGCGGGGTGATGCGCATCATCCGGGTCCGTGCACGAAAGAGCATCAGTCTAGCCAGCTTGAGGATTCCATGACCGACCGTTACGCCGTCTTCGGACACCCCGTTGCCCACTCGAAGTCGCCGCAGATCCACGCGACGTTCGGTCGCCAGGAAGGCATCAGCATCGACTACCGTGCAATCGACCTGGCCCCTGATGCGTTCCTGGTCGGCCTGGAAGCCTTCGCCGCCGAAGGCGGTGTCGGTGCCAACGTCACCTCGCCGCACAAGGAAGCCGCGTTCTCGGTGTGCACCACCCTGACCGCGCGCGCGCGCCGCGCCGGCTCGGTCAACACGCTGCTGCGCAAGGGCGACCGCTGGCACGGCGATACCACCGATGGCATCGGCCTGGTGCGTGACCTGACCGACCGCCATGGCCTGGACCTGCGTGGCCGCCGCGTGCTGCTGATCGGCGCCGGCGGTTCCGCGCGCAGCGTCGCGCCGGCGCTGCTCGATGCCGGCATCACCGAGCTGGTGGTGGTCAACCGCACACCGGAACGCGCCGATGAACTGATCGACGCGATGGGCGAACCGGGCCGCGCGATCAGCCGCTACTGGGAAGACCTGCGTGACCTGGGTGACTTCGAGCTGATCCTCAATGCCACCTCGGCCGGCCGCGACCGCGACGTCGAGTTCAAGCTGCCGCTGTCGCTGGTCAACTCGATGACCACCGCCGTCGACCTCAACTACGGCGAGGCTGCCATCGCCTTCCTGGCCTGGGCACGCGCGTCGAACTGCCGCAATACCGTGGATGGGCTGGGCATGCTGGTCGAACAGGCCGCCGAGAGCTTCCTGCAGTGGCATGGCGTGCGCCCGCAGACCGATGAGGTCTACCAGTCGCTGCGCCAGGGCTCGGCCGTGCTGGCCGGCGAGGACTGATCGATGGACGGCACAACCCTGCTGGTGACCGTGCTGAGCATGGTGGGCGTGCGCCTGCCGGTGCTGATCGCGCTGTGCATCGGCCTGGTCTGGGTGGTCGGCGCGCCGCGCGATGCCACCCGCACCGGCGCCCTGGCCGGCCTGCTGCTGTTGCTGCTGTCCAGTCTCGGCGGCCTGGCAGCGGGCATCCTGCCGATGTGGCTGGTCAGCAGCGGCAACTTCGGCGCCGTGTCGGGCATCGGCACCATCCTCGGCGTGCTGCACTTCGCGCTGGCAATGGTTGAAGCCATCGGCGTGGTGCTGCTGGTGTGGGCGCTGGTGCGCCTGCTGCGGCTGCATGGCAACGTGGTGCAGTGACCTCCCGGTGACGGCCCTGGTCTATCCCCAGCAGCGTCCGGCGTGTTCATCCGGCCGCCGGATGTCGTCGCTGGCTTGTTCAGGCAGGCAGCGGCGGCGGTCATGGCCGGCCATGCGACAATGACCGGCCTGATCCAGCTACGGTAGTTCCCGGCGTGACCGAAACCGTCGCCGCTCCGCGCATGCTCGATGACGCCTTGAAGGACGCGATCCGCAAGGCGTACACCACGCTGCAGGCCAATACCCCCGGCTTCTCCACCCGCCGCTCGCAGAGCCAGATGATCGGCGTGGTGTCGCGTGCGCTGTCGAAAAGTGGCGGCGTCGGTGTGGTCGAGGCGCCCACCGGCGTCGGCAAGAGCCTGGGCTACCTCACCGCAGGTGTACCGATCGCGCTGGCCACCAGGAAGAAGCTGGTGATCAGCACCGGCACCGTGGCGCTGCAGTCGCAGCTGGTCGAGCGCGACATTCCCAACTTCCTCAAGGCCACCGGCCTGGAGGCGACCGTGGCGCTGGCCAAGGGCCGTACCCGCTACCTGTGCACGCGCAATGCCGCCGAGGCGCAGGGCGAGGGCTCGCAGGGCGGCATGTTCGAGGATGACGCGCCGCTGTTCGACCGGCCGCTGGCGCCGATCGAGATGGACATCGCCAAGCGCCTGACCGACGCCTTCACCGGCGGCAGCTGGGACGGCGATATCGACAATGCGCCGGAGACCATCAGCCCCGGCCTGCGCAGCCGCATCACCACGCCGGCTTCGGGCTGCGCCGGGCGCCGTTGTGCGTATTCGGCGCAGTGCGCGGTGCTGCGCTCGCGCAATACCGTGCGCGATGCGCAGATCGTGGTCACCAACCACGCGCTGCTGCTGTCGGCGTTGTCGATCGGTGACAGCGACAACGGCCAGCCGTTGATTGCGCCGCCGTCGGACATGCTGCTGGTGCTGGACGAAGGCCATCACATCGGCAACGTGGCCATCGACCAGGGTGCGGCCAGCCTGGCGCTGGATGAAATGGCCAAGCGTACCGGCCGCCTGCAGATCCTGATCGCCGGTGCCTACCGCGCGGTCGACAAGGACCGGCTCGGCAACCTGCTGCCGAACGAAGCGATCGAAGTGGCCAGCAACGTGGCCAAGCAGTTGCGCGCGTTCCGCGATCATATCGAGCGCGTGTGGATGCCGGCGCCGGCGGACGAAGAGCCGATGTGGCGCGCGGCCAATGGGCGACTGCCCGAGGCCTGGCGCGAGCCGATCGAGGCGCTGGCCGACGATACCCGCAGCCTCTACAACTGGGCGCATGCCGCCACCGCGCAGGTGGCCAAGGGCAAGCCGGACGATGCCGCACGCGAGCGCCTGCAGCGCAACCTGGGCATGGCGCTGGAGATGATCGAGCAGCAGTACAACCTGTGGCAGGCCTGGCGCCGCGAGGACAAGGACGGCGCGCCGCCGATGGCGCGCTGGGTCACCGCCACCCGCGACGGCGACCTGGTGCTGCACGGCTCGCCGGTGTCGGCCGCGCACGTGCTGCGCAAGCTGCTGTGGGATGAAGTGGACTCGGTGGTGATGACCTCGGCGACGCTGACCGGCGGTGGCGATTTCCAGTCGCTGGCGATCGACAACGGCATTCCGGAAGAGGCCGAGATGGTCTCGCTGTCGTCGCCGTTCGACCTGCCCAACCAGGCCGAGCTGATCGTGCCGAAGTTTCCGGTCACCCCCGACGATCGCGAAGGCCATCCCCGCGAAGTGGCGCGCTACCTGGACACCGAGCTGGACTGGGCCAAGGGTTCGATGGTGCTGTTCACCTCGCGCTGGAAGATGGAGAAGGTGGTCGGGCTGATGTCGGCCGCGCGCCGCAAGCAGGTGCTGGTGCAGGGCGAGATGTCCAAGACCCGGCTGATCGACGAGCACCTGCGCCGCGTGGCCGCAGGCGAGGGTTCGGTGCTGTTCGGACTGAACTCGTTCGGTGAAGGCCTCGACCTGCCCGGCGAAGCCTGCACCACGGTAGTGATCACCCAGGTGCCGTTCGCCGTGCCGACCGACCCGCAGACCGCCACCCTCAGCGAGTGGTTCGAAGGGCGTGGGCTGAATGCCTTCAACCTGATCGCCATTCCGCACGCGCTGCGCACGCTGACCCAGTTCGCCGGCCGCCTGATCCGCACCTCCACCGACACCGGCCGCGTGATCATCCTCGATTCGCGGCTGCTGACCCGCCGCTACGGCAAGCGCATCATCGACGCGCTGCCACCGTTCAAGCGCGTGATCGGCTGAGACGCACCGGTAGCGCTGGGACATGCCCGGCGGAGAGCCTCACCTGCTTTCCGGGTTCCGGCACCCTGGCCCATAGGCCTCCGCGTAGGGTTTGCCGAAGCAGCGCAGCAGTCCATCAAGCACGTCCAGGTTCGGCGGCCACGGCATCTGCACCCGTTGCCCGCCCTCGGTGGTGAAGTGGTAGCGACCGTCCTT
The DNA here is from genome assembly GCF_059369815.1 of Stenotrophomonas sp. YJH_SMC_27. Classification (NCBI taxonomy): domain Bacteria; kingdom Pseudomonadati; phylum Pseudomonadota; class Gammaproteobacteria; order Lysobacterales; family Lysobacteraceae; genus Stenotrophomonas; species Stenotrophomonas sp. YJH_SMC_27. Next base: position 155,452 of record NZ_JCAFTA010000008.1, read on the forward strand.
GATGTTCTCCGCCATGATGGTGGGCGTCGGTATCGCGAGCAGCCTCGCACGAGCCTTTTCAAGGGCGCTGCGGTCCTGGCGCAGGAACGCAACCATGCCATCCACATAGGCATTCCAGTATCCCGGGTCGCCTCCGTTCACCGGCTTGTGGCTGCGTTCCATCAGCATGATCGCCTTTGCGGTCTGCCCCAGCTCCGCGCGAAGCTGGCCCTCGTGCCACGTGATGATGGCATTGCCTGCTGCCTTGGGCAGTGCGCCGTAGGCGGACAGCAGATCGGCAGCTTCGCGGGTACAGCCACGGTCGGCCAGCGTGCGCCAGCCACCTTCCAGGTCCTGATCGAACGCAGCCGGTTCCATCGCCAGCATCGCTGCACGGTCGTAGCGGCAATCGGGCGCTTCTGGCGGTTCTGCTGACGTGGCCATGGCAGCGGCCAGCGCAAAGGAAAGCAACATCCTCTCAACCTCCGTGTTGGTGACCTCCTGGCCACCATAACGGATCACGACGGGTAGTGCCGGCCGCTGGCCGGCAACCTCAATGATGTGGGACGCGGCGTGCAGATGCCGGCCAGCGGCCGGCACTACCGCGCAGGGATCAATCGCCGAGCAGGGCGGTGTTGCGTACGGCACCCTTGTCGGCGCTGGTGGCGAGCAGGGCGTAGGCCTTCAACGCGCTGGTGACCTTGCGCGGGCGTGGTGCGCGTGGCTTCCAGCCGCTCGCATCGGCGTCGGCGCGGCGTTGGGCCAGCGTGGCCTCGTCCAGCAGCAGGTCGATGCGGCGGGCGGGGATGTCGATGCGGATGCGGTCGCCATCTTCCACCAGACCGATCGTGCCGCCGCTGGCGGCTTCCGGCGAGACGTGGCCGATCGACAGGCCCGAGGTGCCGCCGGAGAAGCGGCCGTCGGTGAGCAGCGCGCACTGCTTGCCCAGCCCCTTCGATTTCAGGTAGCTGGTCGGGTACAGCATCTCCTGCATGCCCGGGCCGCCCTTCGGCCCTTCGTAGCGGATCACCACCACCTCGCCCGGCTGCACCTCGTCGGCGAGGATGCCGGCGACGGCGGCGTCCTGGCTTTCATAGACGCGCGCGGGGCCTTCGAACACATGGATCGATTCGTCCACGCCGGCGGTTTTCACCACGCAGCCATCGACAGCCAGGTTGCCGCGCAGCACCGCGAGGCCGCCCTCCAGCGAATACGCATGTTGCAGCGAACGGATGCAGCCCCCGGCGCGGTCCAGGTCCAGCGTCGGCCAGCGCGTGGCCTGGCTGAAGGCCTCCTGGGTGGGAATGCCGGCTGGGCCGGCCTTGAAGAAGGTGTGCAGGGTGTCGTTGTCACTGCGCACCACGTCCCAGCGCTCCAGTGCGTCGGCCAGGCTGGCGCTGTGCACGGTTGGCACCGTGGCATCGAGCAGGCCGGCGCGATCCAGCTCACCGAGGATGCCGAACACGCCGCCGGCGCGGTGCACGTCCTCGATGTGGTACTTCGGTGTGTTCGGCGCCACCTTGCACAGCTGCGGGACGCGTCGCGACAGCGCGTCGATGTGGGTCAGGTCGAAGTCGACCTCCGCTTCCTGCGCTGCGGCCAGCAGGTGCAGGATGGTGTTGGTGGAGCCGCCCATGGCGATGTCCAGGGTCATCGCGTTGGCGAACGCGGCCTGGGTGGCGATCCCGCGCGGCAGCGCCGTCGGATCCTCGCCGCCATACCAGCGATGGCAGAGCTCGACGATCAGCCGGCCGGCGCGGCGGAACAGCGCCTCGCGGTCGGCATGGGTGGCCAGCGTAGTGCCGTTGCCGGGCAGCGACAGGCCCAGCGCTTCGGTCAGGCAGTTCATCGAGTTGGCGGTGAACATGCCCGAGCAGGAGCCGCAGGTGGGGCAGGCGCTGCGTTCAAAGGCCGCGACCTTCTCGTCGGAGGCGCTGTCATCGGCGGCCACCACCATCGCGTCGACCAGGTCCAGCTTGTGCTCGGACAGCCTGGTCTTGCCCGCTTCCATCGGCCCGCCGGAGACGAACACCACCGGGATGTTCAGGCGCAGCGCGGCCATCAGCATGCCAGGGGTGATCTTGTCACAGTTGCTGATGCACACCAGCGCGTCGGCGCAGTGCGCGTTGACCATGTACTCCACGGCGTCGGCGATGATCTCGCGGCTGGGCAGCGAGTACAGCATGCCGTCGTGGCCCATCGCGATGCCGTCGTCCACGGCGATGGTGTTGAATTCCTTGGCGACACCGCCGACCTGTTCGATCTCATGCGCGACCAGCTGGCCAAGATCCTTCAGGTGCACGTGGCCGGGCACGAACTGGGTGAAGGAGTTGGCGATGGCGATGATCGGCTTGTGGAAGTCGCCGTCTTTCATGCCGGTGGCACGCCACAGGGCGCGGGCGCCGGCCATGTTGCGGCCGGCGGTGGAAGTGCGGGAACGGTATTCGGGCATGGCGGGCGGAACGGGCGTGCCGTACGACGTGGGGGTCAGCCGATCATGGCCAATTTTTTCGGTTGCTGCTGCAACCACCGGAGGTGGTCCGGCCGGACTGCGCCCGGCACCCGCGGTAGTGCCGGCCGCTGGCCGGCAACCTCAACAGCAACAGCTGGCCTATCCGTGGGATGGCGGGGTGGGTCCGGTGGCAGGGGACGCCGTTAACCCGTCCATGGGGGCTTGGTCGCCGCATCCATGCGGCTCACTGATCTGGCCCCCTGAAAACGGACCCACCCCGCCTTCGACGTTTCCTGCGGCTGTTGGTAGGTGTCGACCTTGGTCGACACCGGTGGATCCACGTCATGCGCGGATGATGGGGAACGACGAAAATGAAAGGCCGTTCATCTTTCGCACTTTGCCGATTCCGGTTGCTGGCCCGGATTTGGCATCATTGGGGCATTGATCCGTCGACAGGGCATGAGGCCATGAAACGTTCCCGCACCACCGCGCTGCTGCTTATGAGCGCCGCGCCGCTGCTGTTCACCGCCTGCCAGAAGGAGCCGGAGGTGAAGGTGCAGGAAGGCCTGTACACCTCGGTGGAGGCCTGCACCGAGGCCACCGGTGATCCGTCGTCGTGCCGCAATGCCTTTGCCGAAGCGCAGAAGCAGGCCGCCGATGCGGCACCGAAGTACGCCAGCAAGGAAGCCTGCGAGAAGGACTACAAGCCGGAACAGTGCGTGCAGCAGCACACCTCGGCCGGCACCTCGTTCATCGGCCCGATGATGATGGGCTTCTTCATGTCGCAGATGCTGAGCAACCGCGGCGGCCTCGCCCCGCAGGCGCCGGCGTCGTCACCGGCTTACCAGGACAAGAACGCTGGCTGGGCGCGCCCGGCACCGGGCGGCACCGGCGGCCTGAACACCGCCAGCGGCATCGGTGCCGGCAAGGCCGGCCTGGCGCCGGTCACCAGCGAGCCGAACCGTGCGGTCACTGCCAGCCGTGGTGGCTTCGGCAACACCAGCGCGCGCCGCAGCAGCAGCGGCAGCTACGGCGGCTGATCGACCCATGCAGCGTATCCGGATTGCCGAGCGTGCCCAGTGGCGGGCACGCGCGGAGGAAGCGGGTTTCCGTTTCCATACCATCGATGGCCAGCCGTACTGGGATGAACGCGCGTACTACGCGTTCACCTTGCGCCAGATCGAACAGGACATCGAAGACCCCAGCGCCGAGCTGCACCAGATGGCGCTGGACCTGGTCGGTGATGTCATCGCCAGCGAGCGCCTGATGGACCAGCTGGCGATTCCGTCGCATTACCGCGACTGGATCGCCGACAGCTGGCGCCAGCGCCAGCCGCACCTCTACGGCCGCCTGGACCTGGCCTACGACGGCACCGGCCCGGCCAAGCTGTACGAGCTGAATTACGACACGCCGACCTCGCTGTTCGAGGCCAGCTTCTTCCAGTGGCAGTGGCTGGAAGACCAGCGCAACGCCGGCCGCCTGCCGCAGCATGCCGACCAGTTCAATGCGATCCATGAGGCGCTGGTCGAGCGCTTCGGCGAACTGGCCACGCAGCTGCCGCCGCCGCTGTTCTTCAGCGCGGTGGGCAGCTCCGAAGAAGACCGTGGCACTGTCGATTACCTGCGCGACTGCGCCTCGCAGGCCGGTCTGCATGGCCAGGCCATCGCCATCGAGGATATCGGCCTGTCCGAGGACGGCCGCTTCACCGCGCTGGATGATTCGGTGATCGGCACGCTGTTCAAGCTGTACCCGTTGGAAGACCTGATGGCTGAAGAGTTTGGCCGCGCGCTGCCCGGTTCCGGCGTGCAGCTGCTGGAACCGGCCTGGAAGGCGGTGCTGAGCAACAAGGGCATCCTGCCGCTGCTGTGGCAGCGCAACGTGGGCCATCCGAACCTGCTGGAGGCTCACTTCGATGACGGCAGCACGCTGCCGTCGGGCTGGGTGCGCAAGCCGCTGTTCTCGCGCGAGGGCGCCAACATCGAGATGCATCTGGCCGATGGCAGCACCCAGCGCAGCGACGGTCCCTACGATGGCCCGGCGATCATCCAGCGCGCACATCCGCTGACCCGCTTCGAAGGCGGCTATCCGCTGATCGGCAGCTGGGTGATCGGTGACCACGCCTGCGGCATCGGCATCCGCGAGGACGACAGCGCGATCACCCGCGACAGTGCGCGCTTCGTGCCGCACGCGATCGTAGATGAGGCACCGACGCGGATCTACGTCTGATGACGGTGCAGCGCTGGCCTGGCCGGCATGGGCGTGCCACGCCCGTGCCGGGTCGGCATTTCGATGACGGGCGCAGCCTGCAGGCATTCGCGGACCGGGTGGCGGTGCGTTGCCATCGCTGCGACACCTCCGGTTGGGTTATCGCCAGCTGGAAACCCTATCGATGGACCGCGCGTTTCCGCTGCACCGGCTGCAGTTCTGCGTTGGATAGTGGTGACTGGGTCGGTGCGGTCTACATGCTGGGCCGCCAACCTTGTGGATTCTGTGGGTATCAGTGGCTGCATGTGCGTCGCCGGGCTCCCGCCGGAGTGCCTGCACCGGCGTGCTTCGCTGCTCGATGTGCGCAATGTGATCGCAGTACCGATGTTTCGGTCGCGGTGCGTCCGTTGCGTGACGCCGAGCCTGCCGATCCGCACTTCGGATTGCCGCTGCGCCTGGTCGAACCGACCCGCGCGGGCCTGCTCTGGGCCTATAACGCTGAACATCTGCAGGCACTGCACGAATACGCGGGCGCGACGTTGCGCGAAAGCCGCGGCCATCACCGATCCATGTTCTCGCGCCTGCCGCAGTGGATGAAGCTGGCCCGCAACCGGGTGCTGCTGCAGCGTGCGGTGGAGCGGTTGCAGCGGCGGTTGTTGGGTGAGCGCTGATACGGCAGCCGAGCGTGGGCTCGGCTCTACGGAACAACACGTGTAGAGCCGAGCCCATGCTCGGCTCCGGTCAAGCGCAGGGCTACAACAACCCTTCGCGCTTCACCGCCAGGTAGCGCTCCACCAGCGCGCCGGGCAGGGCGTCGGCGGTCACGTCCAGCACCATCACCTTCTCGCTGCGCAGTGCCTCGTGCGCCTTCGCGCGCTGCTGCAGGTACAGCGCGGCGGCACCGGCCTGGGTGGCGTCTTCCAGGGTCTGCACGTCACCCTCCAGCGCGCCGTCCAGCTCGCGCTCGCGCAGGCTGGCCACGCATACCAGGTGGCGTTGCTGCAGCAGGCGCACCGCGGCCAGCAGGTCTTCGATGTCCTCGTCGCGCACATTGCTGACCAGCATCACCAGCGCACGCCGGCGCTGGCGCAGCGATACTTCGGTGGCCGCAGCCAGGTAGTCGGTGGCCACCGCGCGCGGCTGCAGGTCGTAGCTGGCGCGCAGCAGGTGCTCGACGGTGCCCATGCCGCGCTGTGGTGCCACCCAGCGGCGTTCGCCCCCGGCAGCGTACAGGCCGGCGGCATCGCCCTGGCGCAGCGCCAGGTAGGCCACCACCAGCGAGGCATTCAAGGCATGGTCGAAGTGCGAGAGCCCGCCTTCGCTGGCCAGCATGCGCCGGCCACTGTCGAGCATCAGCAGCAACTGCTGGTTCTTCTCGTCCTGGTACTCGCGCGAGATCAGCTTGCGCGCACGTGCGGTGGCCTTCCAGTCCAGCTGGCGCAGGCTGTCGCCGATGCGGTACTCGCGCATCTGGTGGAAGTCGGTGCCTTCGCCACGGCGGCGCTTGACGTGCGCACCGACCAGCCGCGAGGCCTGGTCGGCACTGAACAATGCGAAGCGGGTGAGCGGCACGAAGTTCGGATAGACCCGCACCTCCAGCGCCGGCGGCAGCGTGCGTTGCTGCCACCACAGGCGCCACGGCGAGCGCATGCGCAGGTGCACCCCCTCGAAGCGGAAGTGCCCACGCTGCAGCGGCTGCAGGTGGTAGTGCAGGGTGGACGCCGTACCGGCCTGCAGGCTCACGCGCTGCGGCAGCGCTTCCAGCCGCCAGCCGCCGGGCACCAGGTCGAACACCTGCACCGTCATCGATTGCTCGGCCTGCACACGCAACGCCGCCTCGCGGCGCACGCCCAGTGCCAGCGCTTCGGGCAGCTCGCGCTGCACCTGCGGCGATGCACGCCGCCACTGCCGCCACAGGTCCCACAGCGCGGGCAACGCGATGGCCACGGCCGCCAGTGCCCAGCTCCAGCGCGGCAGCCATCCGCCCAGCACCAGCCCGCCCAGGGCGGCCCAGGCCAGCAGCAGCGCCAGCAGCAGCGGGGCCGGCCTCATCGGCGCGGCGCTTCCACCTTGGCCAGCAGCGCGCCCAGCACGTCGTCGGCGTCCTGGCCTTCAATCTGCAGTTCCGGGGCCAGCGCGATGCGGTGCCGCAGCGCCGGGCGGGCGATGTCGCGCACGTCGTCCGGCGTGACGAAGTCGCGGCCGGCCAGCACCGCCTGTGCGCGCGAGGCACGCACCAGCGCGATGCTGCCGCGCGGACCGGCGCCGACGGCGATGCCCGGCCACTGCCGGGTGGCGGCGACGATGCGCACCGCGTAGTCGATCACCTCGTCATCGACGGTGATCGCCGCAGTGGCACGCTGCAGTTCCAGCAGCTCGCCGGCACCGAGCACACGCGGCACCTGGCTCAGGTCGAAATCGCTGGCAGCGCGGCCGCTGGTGATCGCGGTCACCATGCGCTTCTCGTCCTCCAGCTGGGGGTAGTCGATCAGCACCTTCAGCAGGAAGCGGTCCAGCTGTGCTTCCGGCAGCGGGTAGGTGCCTTCCTGCTCCAGCGGGTTCTGCGTGGCCAGCGCCATGAACGGCGGCGCCAGGGTGAAGGCCTTGCCCTCAATGGTCACCTGGCCTTCCTGCATTACTTCCAGCAGCGCCGACTGGGTCTTGGCCGGTGCACGGTTGATCTCGTCGGCCAGCAGCAGGTTGGTGAACACCGGGCCGCGGCGGATCTTGAAGCTCTCGCTCTTCGGGTCGTACACCGCGTGGCCACTGACGTCGCTGGGCATCAGGTCGGGGGTGAACTGCACGCGCCCGTAGTCCAGCTCCAGGGCCTGTGCCAGTGCACGCACCAGCAGGGTCTTGCCCAGCCCGGGCACGCCCTCGATCAGCACGTGGCCACCGGCCAGCAGCGCCACCAGGATCTGGTCCAGTACATCGGCCTGGCCGATGAAGGCGTGTCCAACGGCGGTGCGGATGGCATCGACGCGTTCGATCAGGCGGGCGTTGGCGGCCGCCGGCAGCTCGGGGACTTCGGTCATAGCAGGGATCTCATCTGGAGCAGCAAGCGGATACGCTCGCGCAGGGCGGAGGAATCGTGCGGCGGAGGTGGCGTCAGTGCGGCGGCAACACGGCCTTGCGGCCACTTCAGCAGTTCGGCGATGGCCTGTTCGCGTGGCGCACCATCCAGTGCGGCAGCCACCGGTGCGCGCAGGCGCAGGCGGTGCAGGAACAGGGCGAGAACGGCCTCGTACAGGCGCGTACCGTGGCCGAAACGCAGCAGCAATTCACCACTGGCGTGCACGTGTTCCAGCAGCGAACGGCGTTCCAGTACCGGTGACGGCAGCAGGCTGCCGAAGCGTTGCGAGCGGGCCCACAACCAGCCCAGCAGGGCCAGCAGCAGCGGCGCCCACAGCGGCCAGCCCTGGTAGAACAGGCGCGCCCACAGCGACGGTGGACGGCTGGCATAGATCAGCCAGACCGCACCCTTGCCGTAGTTCGGATCGAGCAGATAGCGGGTCAGGTCGCGGTGAGCCTTGTCGTGCAGGCCATCGCTGGCACCGCCGGCAGCCGCGGCCAGGCGCGCGGCAGGCGAGTCGACATCACCGCGCAGGAACTCCATGTCCGCCAGCACGCTCACCTTGCCCTGGCCATGGCGCAGGCGCGCGAACACCAGGTCACGGTCACCGCCCCAGCGGCGTTCGGCCTGCGCATTGGCGGCAAAACCCAGGGTGAAGCGGCGGCCAGCACAGAATTCAACGTGGCCAGGATCGTCGTCGACATGGAACGGCTGGCAATCGCTGCGCTGGAACAGGCTGTCCACGCCCAGCCGGTCCAGCAGGGGGCCCTGCGTGCTGCCGGCATCGTCCTCGACCGGCGGCGGTGTACGTACAAGCAGGTGGCCGCCACGGTCGACCCAGTCCAGCAGCGCGCTGGCAACGGGCGCCGGCAGTTCGCTGCTGTCCTGCAGCACCACCAGCGTGTCGTGCGGACCCAGCGCCATCTGCTGCAGGTCCAGTCGCGGCCGCGAGTGCACGGCGATGCCATCAGCGCGCAGGGCCTGGCCGAGCACGTACAGCGGGTTGTAGGCCGCCTCGCCCCGTGGCGGCAGCCGGATGGTCTCGGTTACCCGCTCGTGCGTGCGCAGGTAGAGGATCGCCAGCGGTACGCCGAGCAGCACCAATGCACCGAGCAGCAGCGACCAGAACAGGCGCGGACTCATGCCTGCCACCCGTACTGCTGGCGCAGGGCATCGGCCATCGCATCGAAATCGGCGCGGCTGGGCAGGCGGCCACCGTAGGCGGCGTACTGCCACATGCGCACGATGCGCGCGAACAGGTCACGGTCGCTGGCCTCGGGCATGCGCCGCGACGCGCGCAGGCATTGCGCTTCGGTGGCACCGGGTGGAAGCGCGATACCGCTGCGCTCGCCCACCGTGCGCACGCTGGCGCGGTACAGAAGGGCCAGCGCCTGCCGCGGCCGGCCCTGGTCCCAGAGCAGGCCGGCCTGGGTGGCCACGTCCGGCGGCAGCACCACCGGCAACTCCACCTGTTCCTCCACCACCGGCGGTGCGGCCTCGGCCTTGCGTCGGCCACTGCCCCGCAGCCACGGCAGCCACAGCCGTGCGGTCAGCAGCAGCACCAGCAGCAGGACGCCGAGCAGCCCCCACAGGCCCCATTCGGCCAGCCGCGCCAGCCAGGCGATGCCGTCCTTGCGCGCTTTGCGTTCACCGTTGCTGTTGGTGCCACGCTGCAGCTGCTTGTCTTCCTTCTTCTCTTCCTCGGCCTGTTCGATCGGCTTCCAGCGGGTGACCTGGCGGGTCGGGCGCTGCAGCGGGTCTTCATAGGCGCGGTTCACTGCCTGACGGAAACCGGCGGTGTCCACCGGCGTACCGCCGAAGATCGCTGCCGGGGTGTTGGCCGGGTCGATGGTCGGTGCTTCGTCGCTTTCCTCGGCGTCGATGCCACGGTCGTTGGGCTTGCCCATGGCTCGTTCGGGCTCGGCGTCTGTGTCCTGCGCATGCACCGGTGCGGAGACCAGCGGCAGTGCCAGGCACAGCAGCAGGGCCAGCGTCGATGCCGCCGGCAGCAGCCGCTCGCGCAGGCGGCGCAGGGCGATCTCCACATCCCAGGCTTCCATCTGCGTGCGCCGGTTCAAGTACAGGCCAAAGCCCGCACCGACGAAGAACGGGCCGATCAGCACCGAGGCCAGCCAGCACGCCAGGTTGAAGCCCAGCCGTGCCCATGCGGGTGTGTCCTGGCCGATCATGTCCCATGCGGCGCGCCATGATTCGGACATCAGCTCCAGTGGCATGAACATGAACACCGCACCGATCGCGCCGGATACCAGTACCACTTCGAAGGCCATGCAGCTCACGGTCAGCACCAGTGCCGCGCCTGCAGCCCCGGCGGCCACCGCACGGCGGCGTGGGCCGCGCTGGTCCGGTGTGTTGCCTTCCAGCAGGTTCACCGGCAGGCACAGGCTGCGCAGTACGCTGAAGCGGCGCCAGCCCAGGTAGCCCCAGAAGCCGCTGTTGCCCCAGTGACGTTGCGCACGCAGCGCGGCCAGCGTGCCGACTGGTTCACCGAAGATGCCGCGCGACAGCACATACAGCGGCGCACGTTCGAACAGCGGTTTGCACCACCACATCGCCAGCCAGGCCCAGCCGAAGGCATCCAGCCACCAGCCCAGCGCGTTGAAGATCACGAACAGCGGTGCACTGGCCAGCAGCCAGCTGCCCCACAGCGCGCGCGCGTGACGGCGGGACAGCGCGGTGCCCAGCTCCATCGCTTCCCAGCCACTGCGGGCACGCAGCGCCACGTCCAGGTGGTCAATGCGCATGGCCAGCTCCACGTCCGCCGCGCCACAGCCACAGCAGCACGCCGGCCCACAACACACCGGCCACGCTGAACTTGCCCCATGCAGGTACTTCGGCGATCGATGACCAGAAGGCTTCGATGAAGGCGGCCACCAACAGCATGAAGGCGACGCCGAGGCACAGCCGCGCGCCGATGCGGCCGCCGTCGACCAGTGCATCCAGGCGGCTGCGCCGGCCCGGCGCCAGCAGCTTCATGCCCAGCTGCAGGCCGGCACCGCCGGCGATCACGATCGCAGTCAGCTCGAAGGCGCCGTGGCCGACCACGAAGCGCCAGAACGGGTCGCCATGGCCGATGTGCTGCAGGTGGCCTGCCACTGAACCGATGATCACGCCGTTGAACAGCAGCACCAGCAGCGTGCCCAGCCCGGCCAGCAGCCCGCTGGCGAAGGCGCGCAGGGCGATGCTGATGTTGTTCATGATGTAGTGGCCGAACATCATCCAGTCGGTGCCGCTGTCACGCCCCAGGCGCTCGGCGGCGGGATCGTACATGCGCTCCATCTCGGCGATCTGGCGGTTGTCCATCAGCATGTGGATCAGGTCCGGATAGACCTGCACCAGCACGAAGCAGGCCACCGCCGGCAGCGCGAACATCGCCAGCGCCGCCCACATGCTGCGCGCCTGGCTGCGCACCAGCAGCGGAAAATCGGCCACCAGGAACTCCAGGGCACGCCGCCAGCGCGTTGGCGGCGTGCGATACAGCACGCTGTGGCCCTGCTGCATCAGCTGCTGCAGGCGTTGCACCAGCTGCGGGCTGTAGCCGCGCTCGCGGGCCAGCGCCAGCTGCTGGCACAGCCGCCGGTAGCGCTGCGGGAAGGTAGTGTCGTCCAGTGCCAGGCCGCTGGCCTTGCGGCGCGTGCGGCGTGAGGCGCCGGCACGCAGCAGCAGCCACTGCTCCAGATCCTGCCATTCCTGCTGGTAGCGGGCGACGAACTGCTCCTGTTTCATCGCCGCCCCAGCAGCCAGTTGGCCATCGCATACAGGCGCAACACGCCGACCTGGCCGTGGGTGCCGGTCAGTGGCTCGGCAATACCGGCCAGCTCCTGCTGGCGCGCCGCCGACAAGCGTGGCGCGCGCTCGGCGAAGGCCATCAGCGCGGCCTGTTCCTCTGGTCGCAGGGGCTGCGGCGGGGCCAGCACGCTGCCGATGGTCGGCGGCGGTGGCAGGTACAGCGCGGGCGCATGCACCACCACAGTGCCTGCCACCAGGTCGCCCAGACGGCGGCCATGAGGATCGAACAGGCTGCTGATCAGGCCCAGCGCATAGCCGAAGGGCAGCATGTCCACCGTGCGCAGCAGGTTGCGGGTGATCGCCGCCATCCAGCCTGCCGGCGCGCCATCGCGGGACAGCACGCGCAGCCCCAGCGCACGCTTGCCCAGGGTGCGTCCCCACACTGCTTCGCAGACGATCGGGTAGGCCCAGTAGACCAGGAACATCAGCACCAGGTAGAGGCCGGAACCGAACTGGTCCAGCAGTGCCAGCGGAATCGACATCAGCACCAGTGCCGCGATGCGCACGCCGAGATCGACCAGCCAGGCCATCGCCCTCGGTACCGGGCCGGCTGCAGGCAACTGCAGCGGCACACCCTCCGGCGTTACCACCTCGCGGTAGGTATCGAGCATCGGTGCGGCCATCAGCGTGATGGCCTTCGTTGTGGGCGCCGGAGTCCTCTCCGGCAGGCAGCCACAGGCATGGGGGTCTCGACAGGTCCTGGTCGGGCCCAGACTTTAGCAGAGCCGCATGGCGGCGTTGGCCGCTCAGCCCAGGTATTCGTCCTTCAGCCGCACGTAGTGGTCGGCCGAGTAATGCAGCGCCTCGATTTCCTTGTCGCTCAGCGTGCGTGCCGGGCGGGCCGGGTTGCCCACCCACAGCTCGCCTTCGCCGACCACCTTGCCCGGGCCGACCACGGCACCGGCGCCGACGAAGCCATGGCGCTCGACCCGCGCGCCGTCGAGGATGCAGGCACCCATGCCGATCAGGCTGTAATCACCGATGGTGCAGGCGTGGATGATGCAGCCGTGGCCGACGGTCACGCCTTCGCCGATCAGGGTCGGGTAGCCGGCCTTGTTGTAGGGGCTGTGGTGGCTGACGTGGATGATGGTGCCGTCCTGCACGTTGGTGCGTGCGCCGATGCGCACGTAGTTGACGTCACCGCGGATGATCGTGCCCGGCCACACCGAGACGTCCTCGCCCAGCTCCACGTCACCGATGATCGTGCACGACGGGTCGATGTACACGCGCTCGCCGAGGACGGGCATCTTGTCGCGGAAGGGGCGCAGCGGGTTCATCGATGTCTCCAGAAATCAGGGCGTCCGCGACGATGATACGCGTGCGTCCGCTGGGGGAGGTACCGCCCTGGGGCCGCGCGGATACACAGTAGATCCACGCCATGCGTGGATGGTGATCTCGGTGCCGACCAAGGTCGGCAGCTACCAGAAACGGGTGCAACCGCTCAGGACGGCGCGTGCTCGGCCAGCATCCGCCGGAACAGCACGTCCAGCCAGGCGCTGTCGCCCTGGCCAGCAGGCAGCCGTGGGGCCTGCTCGGCGCGGGTGGCCAGCTCACGATCGATGAAATCGCTGATCGCCGCGATGCGTGGTCCGGCATTGACCTCGGCACTGGCGCGTTTCACTACCAGCAGGGCATCGATGGCTTCACGCACCGGGCCGTGCGGCAGCAGTCGATCCAGCAGATCCTCGAAGGCCATCGGCGGGGGTGTCTGCTCGTGCTCGATCCACTGGCAGGCCAGCAGAGGGCGCAGCACGTACAGGTACTTCTTGGTGCGTACCGTTTCGCCACGCAGGTAACCGCGATGGTTCGAGCGCGCCATGCTGAAGTAGTGCCACCACGTGCCAAGCGGCGAATAGAAGGACTCTGCTGCCTCCCACAGCTGCGCCACGGCGGCGTCGTCCTGCCGGTACACGATCGGCGAGCGCAGCCATTCGATCAGTGTCGGATTGGATTTTGAGACCAGCCGCAGTGCCTTGCGCAGGTCCCAGCCGCTGACGTCGAGCTCATCGTCGATCGGCAGCTCGATCACATCGCGCTGCGCTTCGCCGGGACCGGTGCTCTCGTTGACGCTGAGATACCACGGCTGGCGATGCACGTAGATGAAGCGTGCATCGTAGTCGCTGTCCGGCGAAGAGAAGCCCCAGCCACGGCTGCCGGATTCGCAGGCCAGCAGCACACGCACATTGTGGCGCTGTTCGATGTCGGCGAGGCTGGAAAGAATGGCGGCGCGCTTGTCCGGCGCGATCGGGTGGATGTCGTACATGCAGTTGTGTTCTTAATGTCGAGCGTTCTCGACAGTAGCGCAGGTCTGCATCGCTGCGCTCGCCGGGCATGGCCCGGCGCTACCAGAGGGTGACGTTCGTCGACGAGGCATGACGGGGTAGCGCCGGGCCAAGCCCGGCGAACGCGATCACGGCTCGTAGCTGTAGCCCATGCCATACACCGAACGGATCGGTTCGCCTTCCATGCCGGCGTCAGCCAGCTTGCGGCGCAGGTTGCGCACGTGGCTGTCGACGGTGCGGTCGACCACCACGCGGTGGTCCAGATAGAGGCGGTCGAGCAGTTCATCGCGTGCCCAGATCCGGCCGGGCGTGGCCAGCAGCGTGCGCAGCAGGCGGTACTCCACCGGCGTCAGGTCCAGGCCCTTGCCGTTCCAGGTGGCGCGTGCTGCCGGCTCGTCGATGTGCAGGCCGCTGTTGGCGCGTGCAGCGGGGTCCGGGCGATAGCGGCGCAGTACCGCCACCACCCGCGCGACCACCTCGCGCGGACTGAACGGCTTGCAGATGTAGTCGTCGGCACCGATGTCCAGGCCCAGCAGGCGGTCGATCTCCTCCACCCGTGCGGTGACCATGATGACCGGCACATCGCTGCTGGCGCGCAGTTCGCGGCACAGGTCCACGCCGTCGCGCTGCGGCAGCATCAGGTCCAGCAGCACCAGATCGGGCTGGTAGCGCGCGAACGCGTCGATCACCTGGCCACCGTCGTCCACCCACTCGCTGGCCATGCCGGCAGCGGCCAGGTAGTCGCGCAGTACCGAGGCCAGGCGTGGCTCGTCCTCGACGATCAGGATCTTCGCGGACGTGGCGGGCGACGTGCTCATGCAGGCTCCGGCAGGGTGATGACCACGCGCAGCCCGCCCAGTGGCGAGGACTCGGCGTGGATGACGCCGTGGTGGGCGAGGATGATGTTGTGGCTGATGGCCAGGCCCAGCCCGCTGCCACCACTGGCCCGGTTGCGCGAACTCTCCACGCGGTAGAAGCGTTCGAACAACAGCGCGCACTTGTCGGCCGGCACGCCCGGCGCGGTGTCTTCCACGATCAGCTGCACGCCGGCAGGCACGTGCGCTGCCTGCACGAGTACGCGGCCACCGGCGTGGGTGTAGCGCAGTGCATTCTCCAGCAGGTTGGCCAGCACCTGCTGCAGGCGCCGTTCGTCACCGGACACCTGCAACGGCATGGCGGGCAGATCTTCCTCCAGCGCCAGGCCTGCATTGGCGAAGCGCATGCGCATGCCGTTGAGTTCGCTGCGCAGCAGGGCCGCCAAGTCCAGCGGGGCGAAGCGGTAAGCCAGGCCCCCGGACTGCGTCATCGACAGGTCGTGCAGGTCGTCGATCAGCTTGCCCAGCTGGCGGATCTCGCCCTGCAGGCCCACCAGGTTGGCGCGGTCCAGCGGACGGATGCCATCTTCGATCGCCTCCAGCTCGGCGCGCACCACCGCCAATGGCGTGCGCAGCTCATGCGAGATGTCGGCGATGAAGGCGCGGCGGTTGCGCTCGGTATCGTCCAGCGCCTGCGCCATCCGGTTGAAGTCGTTGACCAGTGCGTCCAGCTCATCGTCGCTGGTGCGCTCGATGCGGGTGGCGTAGTCACCGGCTGCCAGCCGGTGCGTGGCCGCGGCCAGCTTGGCCAGGCGCTGGCGCAGCGCCCGCGATACCAGCCAGGCCAGCAGTACCGTCACCAGCAGTAGGGCGATGCCGATCACCCACCAGGCGCGCACCTGGGTGTTGTAGAAATTCAGGTCGTTGGTGGCGATGACGGTCTGGAACGGCACCATGCCCAGCCAACCGACGGTCTGCCCGTCCACCTGCACAGCATGCGGCTCGTCATCGCTGGTGGCGTCGGGGTTGCCGGCCACGAAGTGGTGCTGCGCATCGAACAGGCCCAGACGCGACGGCACGCCGGTCTGGTCGGACAGCGGCGGCACCGGTCCTTCGTGCCCATGGGCCAGATCCGGGCGCAGCAACCGCGCCCAGCGGTCGCCATCACCATGCAGATGTCCCCAGCCACCGTGCTCGCGGTACTCGCGCTGCAGGTGGGGCATCATCCGCTGCATGCGCAGGTCGCCCTGGTCATTGAGGTAGTCCAGGAAGCCGGTCTGGAACGCCACGCGGCTGGCAATACCGTTCACTGCCAGCACCAGCAGGCAGGCGGTGAAGATCGCGAGGAAGGTCTTCGCGGTCAGGCCGAATTTGAGTCGAATCTTCGCCATCGCGGGGCCATTAGCGGCGCATGCGGCGCCGAAAGCAAGCGCCCGCTGAGCCGGTCGCACAATCTCCATATTCTCTGCACAGTTCCACGGCAGCGTGCACGGGTCAACGCAAGGCCCCCCGCCCCCCATGTCACTCCTGCGCCCGCTGTCCCGCTCCCCCCGTCCGCTGTTGCTGCCCCTGCTGCTGGCCCTGGCGGCCTGCTCGGCGGGCAGGCCCGAGGCCCCGGCCACCCCTGAAGTGGGCGTCATCACTGCCAGCGTGCAGCCGCTGGCCCTGCAACAGACCCTGCCCGGTCGCGCCGTACCGTTCGAGGTGTCCGAGGTGCGCCCGCAGGTCGCTGGGCTGATCCGCCAGCGGTTGTTCACCGAAGGCCAGCAGGTCAAGGCCGGCCAGCTGCTTTACCAGATCGATCCGGCGCCGTACCAGGCCGCCTTCGATACCGCGCGTGGCCAGCTGGCGCAGGCCGAGGCCACTGTGTTGTCGGCGCAGCCGAAGGCCGAGCGCACCCGCACGCTGCTGGGCATGGATGCGGCCAGCAAGCAGGACGTCGACGATGCCACCTCGGCACTGAAGCAGGCCCAGGCCAATGTGATCGCCGCGCGCGCTGCGCTGCAGGCGGCCCGCATCAACCTCGACTACACCCGGGTTACTGCACCGATCGATGGCCGCATCGGCACGTCCAGTGTCACCGCTGGCGCGCTGGTCGCCGCCGGCCAGGACGCGGCGCTGGCAACCATCCAGCGGTTGGACCCGGTTTATCTGGATGTCACCCAGTCCAGCACGCAGATGCTGGCGCTGCGCAAGCAGCTCGATGCCGGCCGGGTGAAAGCCATCGACGGCAAGGCACAGGTGAAGGTGCTGCTGGAGGACGGCAGCACGTACGCGCATGAAGGCACCCTGGAGTTTGTCGGCAGCGCAGTCGACCCGGGCACCGGCAACGTGGTGCTGCGCGCGGTCATTCCGAACCCGGAGGGCCTGCTGCTGCCAGGCATGTACCTGAGGGCGGTGCTGCCGATGGCCACCGATGCGCGCGCCCTGCTGGTGCCGCAGAAGGCGGTGCTGCGCAATGAACGTGGCGAGCCGCTGCTGCGCCTGCTCGACGCAAAGGACCGCGTGGTCGAGCGCCGGGTCAGCACCGGCCAGGTAGTGGGCAACCAGTGGCAGATCACGCAGGGGCTGAAGGCTGGCGATCGGGTGATCGTCAGCAACGGCAGCGCGGTAGCGCTTGGCCAGCAGGTGCAGGCGGTGGCGGCCACCACCGCGCAGCTGGCCGCAATGCCGGCGATCGACCCGACCGGCAACACCGACGAAACGTCGCACTGAGGCCTGCCGCGCATGGTTCGTTTCTTCATCGACCGGCCGATCTTCGCCTGGGTGATCGCCATCGCGGTCAGCCTGCTCGGCCTGCTCGCGATCCTGATCCTGCCGGTGGACCGCTACCCGCAGATCGCCCCACCCACCATCACCATCCGCGCCACCTACACCGGCGCCTCGTCGCAGACCGTGGAAAACGCGGTCACCCAGGTCATCGAGCAGTCCCAGCAGAGCCTGGACCACCTGATGTACATGACCTCCACCAGCGCCTCCGATGGCTCGGCGCAGGTCAACCTGGTGTTTGCCACCGGCACCAATCCGGACACCGCGCAGGTGCAGGTGCAGAACCAGCTGCAGGCGGCGATGGCGACGCTGCCGCAGGCGGTGCAGCAGAACGGCCTGACCATCACCAAGTCCAGTGGTTCGATCTTCGAGGTGCTGTCGTTCACCAGCGAAGACGGCAGCATGGACAACTTCGATGTCGCCAACTTCATGGAAGCGCGCATCGACGACCAGATCAGCCGCGTCAGTGGTGTCGGCAACATCCAGCCGATCGGCCAGGAATACGCCATGCGCATCTGGCTGGACCCGGAGAAGATGCGCCAGTACGCGCTGATGCCGTCGGACATCGAGACCGCACTGCAGGCGCAGAACACCGACGTCTCGGCCGGTGAGCTGGGTGGCCAGCCGGCACTGAAGGGCCAGCAGCTGGACGCCACGGTCACCGCGCGCAGCCGCCTGCACACGCCCGAACAGTTCGCGCGGGTGGTGCTGAAGGCCGATGCCAACGGCAGCGTAGTGCACCTGGGCGACGTGGCGACGATCGGCCTGGGGCCGGAGAGCTATGACAGCATCAGCACCTTCAACGGCAAGCCGTCGGCGTCGCTGGGCATCGAGCTCAATGCCGGCGCCAATGCCATCGCCGTGTCCAAGGCCATCGAGACCCGCTTGCAGCAGTTGCAGAAGTACTGGCCGCACGGCTACACCTACCACGTGGCGTTCACCACCACGCCGTTCGTGACCATCTCGCTGAAGGAAGTGGTGATCACCCTGATCGAGGCGATCATCCTGGTGGTGCTGGTGATGTACCTGTTCCTGCAGAACTGGCGCGCCACCCTGATCCCGACCATCGCGGTGCCGGTGGTGCTGCTGGGCACCTTCGGCGTGCTGGCGGCATTTGGCTATTCGATCAATACCCTGACCATGTTCGCACTGGTGCTGGCCATCGGCCTGCTGGTGGACGATGCCATCGTGGTGGTTGAGAACGTGGAGCGGGTGATGACCTTCGAAGGGCTGGCGCCGAAGCCGGCCACGCTGAAGGCGATGGGCCAGATCACCGGCGCGCTGGTGGGCATCGTGCTGGTGCTGACCGCCGTGTTCCTGCCGATGGCGTTCTTCAGCGGTGTCACCGGCGTGATCTATCGCCAGTTCTCGGTGACGATTGCCGCTGCGATGATCCTGTCGGTGCTGGTGGCGATGACCATCACCCCGGCCCTGTGCGGCAGCATCCTGCACCAGATTCCCAAGGGCGGCCATCCGCATGGCGACCACGGCGGTGAGCCGAGCCTGCTGGGCAAGTGCTTCATCTGGTTCAACCACCGTTTCGAGCGCACCTCCAACGGCCTGCGTCGCCGGGTGGATGGCTTCCTTGGCCGGCGCACGCTGGGCGTGGGGTTCTACCTGGCGCTGAGCGTGGCCACCGGCCTGCTGCTGTGGCACCTGCCGGGTGCGTTCCTGCCCGACGAGGACCAGGGCATGCTCAACGCGCTGGTGAAGCTGCCGGCCGGTGCCACCCTGGAGCAGACCCGCGCGGTGATGGATCGCCTGAGTGCCGCCGCGGTGAAGGACGACGGCGTGCTGTCGATCCAGGCCACCGCCGGCTTCAGTGTCACCGGCAGCGGCCAGAACGTCGGCCAGGCCTTCATCCGCCTGAAGGACTGGGATGACCGCAAGGATGACGCCGACACCATTGCCGCACGGTTGACCGCGGCCATGGCCAGCGTGCCCGATGCGCAGGTGTTCATCACCTCGCCACCGGCCATCCTTGGCCTGGGCGATGCGGGCGGTTTCACCCTGGAACTGCAGGACGAAGGCGGCGCCGGCCATGCCGCCGCCGTGGCCGCGCGCAACACGCTGCTGAAGGAGGCCGCCAGGGATCCGAAGCTGGTCAACGTGCGCTACGCCAGCCTGGAAGACGCGCCGGTGTATGCGGTGAAGGTGGACGACGCCAAGGCGCAGGCCATGGGCGTGAATCCGCAGGACATCAATGACACCTTGAATGCGGCCTTGGGCGGCGACTTCGTCAACAACTTCATCTACAAGGGCCGCATCAAGAAGGTGTTCATCCAGGGCACCGCCGAAGCGCGCATGCAGCCGCAGGACATCGAGCGCTGGAGCGTGCGCAACCAGGTCGGCCAGATGGTGCCGCTGTCGTCGCTGGTCAGCGCGCACTGGACCAGCGCGCCGGCCGCGCTGCAGCGCTACAACGGCGTGTCGGCGATGGAGATCACCGGCCAGCCCGCGCCGGGCGTCAGTTCCGGCGAGGCGATGGCCGAGATCGCACGCCTGGCCGACGCGCTGCCGGAAGGCTTCAGCCATGCCTGGTCGGACATGGCCTACCAGGAACAGCTGTCGGGCAATCAGGCGCCGATGCTGTACGCCATCTCGCTGCTGTTCGTGTTCCTGTGCCTGGCCGCGCTGTATGAAAGCTGGGCGGTGCCGTTCGCGGTGATGCTGGCGGTGCCGGTGGGCGTGTTTGGTGCGGTGCTGATGATGAACCTGCGTGGCCTCAACAACGACGTGTACTTCCAGGTCGGCCTGCTGACCACGATTGGCCTGGCGGCCAAGAACGGCATCCTGATCGTCGAGTTCGCGCGCATCCTTGAACAGCAGGGCAGGAGCACCCGCGAGGCGATCCTGCAGGCCGTCTATCTGCGCCTGCGGCCGATCGTGATGACCTCGCTGGCGTTTCTGATGGGTGTGCTGCCGCTGGTGTTCGCCACCGGCGCTGGCTCGGCCGCGCGCCGCTCGCTGGGTACCGGCGTGGCCGGCGGCACGGTCGCCTCGATGGTGCTGGGCATGTTCTTCGTGCCGTTGTTCTACCTGCTCGTGCGCCGCCTGTTCCCGGGCCGCGCGCCTGCCGAAGCCACTGCCCCGGAGGCAAGCCCATGAAGCCGATGCTGCTGCGCGCCATTGCGGCCGCAACGATGACCACCGTGCTGGGCGGCTGCGTGAGCATGGCGCCGCATTACCAGAGGCCCGAGGCGCCGGTGCCGGCACAATTCGGCAATGCCGCCACGGCCGAGGCCGAGCCAGCACTGGCGGTGCCAGCCTGGCGCGAAGTCTTCCTCGAGCCGCGCCTGCAGCAGGTGATCGCGCTGGCGCTGCAGAACAACCGCGACCTGCGCGTGGCCATGCTGCAGGTGGAGAAGGAACGCGCGCAGTACCGCATCCAGCGCGCGGCGCTGCTGCCGTCGGTGGATGCCAGCGGCAGTGTCACCCGCTCGCGGGTAAGTGATGCCAACAGCGAGACCGGTGCCACCCAGGTAACCGAATCCGATGCCGTGCAGGTGGGTATCAGCAGTTGGGAACTGGATCTGTTCGGACGCATCCGCAGCCTGAAGAACGAGGCCCTGCAGAACTGGCTGGCCAGCGCCGAGAACCAGCGCGCCGCGCGCACCAGCCTGGTGGCCGAAGTGGCCACGGCGTGGCTGGCGTTGGCAGCGGACGAGCAGTCACTGGCGTTCACCCGGCAGACCCTGGACAGCCAGCAGCAGACCCTGCAGCGCACCGAGGCCCGCCACGCCCAAGGCCTGGCCTCGGGCCTGGACCTGGCGCAGGTACAGACCAGCGTCGAAGCCGCGCGCGGTGCGCTGGCCAAGCTGCAGACGCAGCAGGCGCAGGATCGCGATGCATTGCAGTTGCTGGTAGGGGCGCCGCTGGATCCGGCCTTGCTGCCAACCGCGCAGGCGCTGGATGGCAGCGTGGCACTGGCGCCGCTGCCGGCCAACCTGCCGTCCAGCGTGCTGCTGCAGCGCCCGGACGTGTTGTCCGCCGAACACGCACTACAGGCGGCCAATGCCGATATCGGTGCCGCGCGCGCTGCATTCTTCCCGACGCTGACATTGACCGCCAATTACGGCCACAGCTCCACCGCGTTGTCGACGTTGTTCTCGGCCGGCACCCGTGGCTGGTCGTTCGCGCCCAGCATCACCGCGCCGATCTTCCACGCCGGCGCGCTGAAGGCATCGCTGGATGCCTCGAAGATCGGCAAGGACATCGGCATCGGGCAGTACGAGAAGGCGATCCAGCAGGCCTTCAGTGAAGTAGCCAATGCGCTGGCCACGCGCGATCACTTGACCGTGCAGATGGACGCACAGCGCGCACTGGTGGCCGCCAACCAGCGCAGCTACACGCTGGCCGATGCGCGTTACCGCACCGGGCTGGACGGCTATCTGCAGGCACTGGATGCGCAACGCAGCCTGTTTGCCGCGCAGCAGGACCTGATCGCGCTGCAGCAGCAGGAGGCAGGCAACCGGGTGACGTTGTTCAAGGTGCTGGGCGGCGGGGCCGACGCACGCTAGCGCGTTCGCCAATGTGGGTGCGTCTTCCGCTCCGGTACGTGCCGACCTTGGCCGGTACCCACCAGAAGCGGACGGTCCCGCGTTACGCCACGCGGCCGCGGCGTGCACGCTCCAGGTGCACCAGCAGCAGCGAGATTGCCGCGGGGGTCATGCCCGGAATGCGCTGCGCCTGGCCGATGGTCTGCGGGCGCACGCGCTCCAGCTTCTGCAGCGCTTCGGCCGACAGCCCGCGCACCGCCGCGTAATCGAAGGCTTCGGCGATTGGCGTGGCTTCATGCCGCTGCTGGCGCTCGATCTCCTCGCGCTGGCGGTCCAGGTAGCCGGCGTATTTCACGCCGATCTCCACCTGTTCGGCCACCTTGGCGTCGGCCACCGCCGGGCCCAGCGACGGCACCTGCATAAGCTGCGCGTAGTCCAGCTCGGGGCGCTTGATCAGGTCCAGCACGCTGGTCTCGCGGCTGACCGCCACACCCAGCGTGTCCTGCACTTCGCGGCCCAGCGCATTGGCCGGGGTTGCCCACAGCGCGCCCAGGCGTGCGCGTTCGGCAGCAACAGCGGCCTGCTTGGTCTCGAACGCGTTCCAGCGGCGGTCATCCACCAAGCCCATCTCGCGGCCGGCCGGGGTCAGGCGCTGGTCGGCATTGTCCTCGCGCAGCTGCAGGCGGTACTCGGCGCGGCTGGTGAACATGCGGTAGGGCTCGTTGGTACCGTGAGTGATCAGGTCATCCACCAGCACGCCCAGGTACGCCTCGTCGCGGCGCGGGCACCAGCCGTCCAGCCCGCGCACCTGGCGTGCAGCGTTGAGGCCGGCCAACAGGCCTTGCGCGGCGGCTTCCTCATAGCCGGTGGTGCCGTTGATCTGGCCGGCGAAGAACAGGCCGTTGACCAGCTTGGTTTCCAGCGAAGCCTTCAACCCGCGTGGATCAAAGAAGTCGTACTCGATCGCGTAGCCCGGGCGGGTGATATGCGCGTTGCCGAAACCGCGGATGCTGCGCACCATCTCCAGCTGCACGTCGAACGGCAGCGAGGTGGAGATGCCGTTGGGGTAGATCTCGACGATGCCCAGGCCTTCGGGTTCGACGAAGATCTGGTGGCTGGCCTTCTCGGCAAAGCGCACCACCTTGTCCTCGATGGACGGGCAGTAGCGCGGGCCGATGCCCTCGATCTGGCCGCTGTACAGCGGTGAGCGGTGCAGTGCGTCGCGGATGATCTGGTGGGTCTGTTCGGTGGTGTGGGTGATCCAGCAGCTGACCTGCTGCGGATGCTCGTCCACCGAACCCAGGAAGGACATCACCGGGCGCGGCGAGTCGCCGGGCTGCTCATCCATCACGCTGTAGTCCAGCGAGCGGCCGTCGATGCGCGGCGGCGTGCCGGTCTTCAGGCGGTCCACCTGGAACGGGCGCTCGCGCAGGCGCGCGGCCAGCGTGGTGGCCGGCGGGTCGCCCATGCGGCCGGCGGCGTACTGGGTCGGGCCGACATGGATCTTGCCGGCCAGGAAGGTGCCGGCGGTCAGCACCACGGCCTCGGCGTCGAAGCGCAGGCCGGTCTGGGTGATGACCCCGCGCACGGCGTCGCCTTCGATGACCAGGTCATCGACGGCCGCCTGGAACACGGTCAGGTTGGCCTGGCCTTCGACGATGGCGCGGATCGCCATGCGGTACAGGTTGCGGTCGGCCTGGCAGCGGGTGGCGCGCACGGCCGGGCCCTTGGAGGCGTTGAGGGTGCGCCACTGGATGCCGGCGCGGTCGGCGGCATGCGCCATCGCACCGCCGAGCGCGTCGATTTCCTTGACCAGGTGGCCCTTGCCGATGCCGCCGATGGCCGGGTTGCAGCTCATCGCACCCACGGTTTCGATGTTGTGGGTCAGCAGCAGGGTGCGCACGCCGGTGCGGGCCGCGGCCAGCGCGGCTTCAGTGCCGGCGTGGCCACCGCCGATGACGATGACGTCGTAACGATGGAAGGACGGGTTCATGGGGGCTGTTCAGCTTGGGGCAGGCGCGGCCGGGGGCGGCGCCGGGGTGGCGATTTTAGCGCCATTCGGGGTCCGGACGCCGGCGCCGGCCAGTTGGCGGCGAAATCGGCCCTAAAGTTGGCAGGATTTTTGCAGATAACCCAATAGCACCCATCGTGGCTGGCGCCGCAGGCGCCCGTGACCGGAATTGGAACAGGGGCCGGTACAGGCGCACGATGGGGGAGCAGAGGGCCGGCAGTCGGGGGACTGTCCGGCCCTGTTTTTTTGCGGCTGTCAGGAAGGCGCCATCCACGCATGGCGTGGATCTACCGAAACCCAGGCTCTCGCCGGTTGGGGACCCGATAAAACAAACGGCCCCGCATTGCGGGGCCGTCTGCCTTCAGAGGTGCCGACATCCGACAGGGCCGGAACAGGGGGGATCCAGATGTTCCTGTCGGATATCGACGTAGAGCTTTGTGCGGCGGCCCCTGTCGTTCTTGTCACTTTGTGACGCGGGCCGTCACTGTTCGCGTAGATTGCGGCTTGGACCGTGTGAAATGCAAGACGGTTCAGCGCTCAACTGTGCGTTGCGTCGCACGATCCATGTTGCGCCAGGGGGAACCGTTCATCCTCGGCGCACTCGGTGCCGGTGCCGGACGGGCCTGGGGCGCCGAGGGCTGGGCGTTCGACTGCGGCGGGCGCCGCATCGAATCCATGTTCCGCCACGGGGAACCACCGTTGTACGACGGCCGTGACGGCGGCGGGGGACGATGCTCGCCACCATTGCCCGGGCGCGGCGGCGGGCGGTGGTTGTGCGGCGGTCGGTAGATCGGGCGCGAGTAATACGGGTTGCCGTAGCCGCCGTAGTAGCCGCCATAGCCACCGTAGTAGGGGCCGTAGTTGTAGGGATAGCCGGCCGGGTAGCGGTACTCCACCGACGGCGCACCGTGGTAGTAGCTGCCGCTGCGGCCGCCGCCGACATAGTCGTAGGTGGTGCAGCCGGTCAGGGCCAGCAACAGGCCACCGGCAAGCATCAGGCGCATTTTCATGGTGGGTCCCCCCAGAGGACGGGTGTGCAGTCAGCTTCGGGCGCCGGCGTTGAATCGGCCCTTAATTCTGCCGGCCAGGATGAATGGAGGCGTAGGCCTGCATGCTGGCATGACCTGCGTCTCGGTCGCCAGCGCGAAGCCATACGTTAATCTTGCGTCATGAGCGATTCACTGTTGCCCCGCGCCGATGACGTCCTGCTTGCTGCGGCGAGGATTGCCCCGCATGCCAGCGTGACCCCGGTACTGCGCTCGCGCATGCTTGATGCGCTGGCCGGCGCGCAACTCGCGTTCAAGGCCGAGCACCTGCAGCGCGGCGGCGCATTCAAGTTCCGTGGTGCCTGCAACGCGGTGTGGTCGCTGGAGGCCGATCGCGCCAGTGCCGGCGTGGTCACGCACTCCTCCGGCAATCATGGCGCCGCCTTGGCGCTGGCCGCGCGCACGCGTGGCATTCCCTGTCACGTGGTGGTGCCGGAAGGCGCGGTGGCGGCCAAGCTGGCCAACATCGCGCGCCATGGCGCCACCCTCTGGCGCTGCCCGCCGACCACCGCCGATCGTGAGGCCGCCTGCGCCAAAGTGCAGGCCGATACCGGCGCGACTCTCGTCCATCCATACACCGACCCGGCGGTGATGGCCGGGCAGGGCACTGCCGCCCTGGAACTGCTGCACAGCGACGGCCCGTTCGACGTGCTGGTGGTGCCGGTGGGCGGCGGTGGCCTGGCCAGCGGCACCGCGCTGGCCTTGCAGCACGCCAGCCCGCAGACCCGCCTGGTGCTGGCCGAGCCAGCCGGAGCCGACGATACCGCGCGCTCGCTGGCCGCTGGCGAGCGCCAGGGCGCGTTCGCCCCGGACACGATCTGCGATGGACTGCGTACCCTGATCGGCGCGCCGAATTTCGAATTGCTGCGCGCGGCAGGTGCCGAGGTGATCGTGGTTGATGACACCGCGACGATGGCGGCGATGCGCCTGCTGTGGGAGGTGCTCAAGCAGGTGGTCGAGCCATCCTCGGCCACCGTACTGGCCGCGGTGCTGGCACAGCCGCAACGTTTTGCCGGCCTGCGCGTGGGCCTGGTGCTGTCCGGCGGCAACGTCGACCTGCCCGCGTTGCGCTGGGGGGCGCCATGAGCCGCGACCGGCATCGGCCTCGCACCGGCCTGCTGGGCTGGCTGTGGCGGCTGTTTGTCCTGCTGGTGATCTGGCTGCTGGGTGTGACTGCCTGGATCGTCTGGGTCGGCGAGCGCGACCAGGCCGCCAAGGCCGACGCCATCATCGTGCTGGGTGCCGCCGCCTACGACGCCAAGCCGTCACCAGTGTTCGAAGAACGCATCCGCCATGGGCTGGATCTGTATGAAGCACGCTATGCGCCGCTGCTGATCTTCACCGGTGGCTATGGCGGCACCGGTGCGCGCTTCTCCGAATCGCAGGTGGCGCGGCGTTATGCGCTCAAGCATGGCGTGCCGGACGACGCTATCCTGATCGAGACCGCGTCGCGCAACACCGTGCAGAACCTGGTCGAAGCCAAGCGACTGATGGACCAGCGCGACCTGCACCGGGTGATCATCGTCAGCGACCCGCTGCACATGGCGCGCGCGCTGCGACTGAGCAAGGCACTGGGCATCGATGCGCTGGCCTCGTCCACGCCCAGCACGCGCTTCCGCAGCTTCCACACCAGCTGGCGCTTCCTGGTGCAGGAGATCTACTTCTTCCACCGCGACCTGGTGCGCCCGCCGCTGAGTTCGCCGGCCAATACCTGAGGGCGGAAGCCTGCGTTGGGCGCGGCGTCGCATTGGGTAGTGCCGGCCGCTGGCCGGCAGATGCCCACCATGGAATCGTGAGGTTGCCGGCCAGCGGCCGGCACTACCAGACGATCAGGTCTGCTTGCGCCGGATTGGAATCGCCGACACCGGTACCGAGGCCACGTCATGCCCGCCTTCGCGGATCGGTGCGCCCGGGTCCGGTGCCCAGGCATGGGCATAGATCACTTCCCAGCTGCTGGGCAGCTTGCCGTCGCTGCGCCGCATCGGTTCATACGCCGCTGCCGCCGCCGCGAAACGGCTACGCCCGGTCAGCGTATGGCGGCGGTCCACCCGTGCGTTGGTTGCGCCCATCGCGCGCAGTTCGCGCATCAACGAGGGCAGGTCGTCGTAGGTCAGGGTGAACAGATCGCGGTCCAGCACCGGGTCACGGAAGCCGGCCATCATCAGCGCATCACCGAACTGGGCGATCTGTGCAAAGCGGCTGACGTGCGGGCGGTCATCGGCGGCGGCGAAGGCTTCGTTGAGTTCGATCAGCGTTTCCGGGCCGAAGGTGGAGCACAGCAGAAGGCCACCGGGCTTGAGCACACGGCGGAACCCGGCGAACACCGCCGGCAGGTCGTCCACCCACTGCAGGCACAGGTTGCTGAAGATCACGTCCACGCTGTTGTCGGCCAGCGGCAGCGCAGCGGCGTCGCCGCACAGGCGCTGGAACGGCTTCCACCAGCCGGCCTGGCGCTTGGCCTGGTCCAGCATCGGCAGCGCCACGTCCAGCGCGATCACCTGCGCCTTCGGCCAGCGCTTCTTCATCAACGCACTTGCATGGCCGGTGCCGGCGCCGATGTCCAGCACCACCTCGGGCTTGCGTGCCTCAAGGTAGTCCAGCGATTCGATCAGCCGCGACTGCACCTCGCGCTGCAGGGCGGCGGCAGCGTCGTAACTGGTGGCGGCACGCGCGAACGCGCGACGGACATGGCGGGCATCGAAGTGGGACGGCATTGCGAACTCTCTTAGAACGTACCGGGGTAGGCGCCGCCGTCGATCAGCAGATTCTGCCCGGTGAGGTAACCGGCCTGTGCACTGCACAGGAAGGCGCAGGCGGCGCCGAATTCGTCAGGCGTGCCGAAGCGGCCGGCGGGAATCTGCTGGCGGCGGCGTTCGGCGACTTCGCCGGCATCGCCGTCCTTGCCCGCACTGTGGGCGAAGTTGGCGCGCAGGCGGTCGGTGTCGAACTGGCCGGGCAGCAGGTTGTTGATGGTGACGTTGTGGGCCACGGTGCGGCGCGCCAGGCCGGCGACGAAACCGGTCAGACCACTGCGCGCGCCGTTGGACAACGCCAGGATGTCGATCGGGGCTTTCACCGCCGACGAGGTGATGTTGACGATGCGGCCGAAGCCACGCGCGATCATCGCGTCGACGGTGGCGCGGATCAGCGCGATCGGCGCCAGCATGTTGGCGTCCAGCGCGGCAATCCAGTCGTCGCGTTCGAAATTGCGGAAATCACCGGGCGGCGGACCACCGGCATTGTTGACCAGGATGTCCACCTGCGGGCAGGCGGCCAGCGCCGCAGTGCGGCCGGCCTCGGTGGTGACGTCAGCGGCGACGGCGCGCACCTCACCGGCACCGGGCAGGGCGCTCAGCCCTGCGGCGGCAACCTGCAGTGCCTCCTCGCCACGAGCCACGATCACCACGTTGACGCCCTCGCGCACCAGCGCACGCGCGCAGCCGAGGCCCAAGCCCTTGCTTGCGCCGCAGACCAGTGCCCAGCGGCCGTTGATACCCAGATCCATGCGTCAATCCTGCGGAATTCGGAGGGGGCTCATTGTCCGCCATCGGCCGGTGACAGGCCGGCAACGAAGTGTTGCAGGGCGGCGGCCACCTCATCGGCATGGCCGAGGAAAGGCGCATGTCCACCATGGGCGATCGTCAGCGCCTGCGCGCCCGGGGCCAGCGCTGCGGCGGCCTGCATCGCCACCGGAGACACCAACCGGTCTCGCTGGCCGGCGATCCACAGGCTGGGCTTGCCCAGCGTCGGCAGCGCGCCGCGCAGATCGGTGCTTTCGAGCAGGCGCAGGCCTTCCAGCAGGGCGCGTTCGGTGGGCGCACCGCGCTCGACCAGGCGCTGCCGCAGGACGCGCAGCTCCTCGCGGGCGTGTGCCGAGCCCATCACGTCCAGCGCGAGGAAGCGTTCCAACGTGCCGCCGAAGTCGGTGGCCAGCTCGCGCCCGAACTGCTCGAACACCGTCGGCTCCACCGCGTGCGGCCAATCCTCGCCACGCACGAAGCGCGGCGTGGCCGCGATCATCGCCAGCCCGCGTACCTTCGGCAGCGTCGCCGCCGCGTGCAGCGCGAACAGGCCGCCCAGCGACCAGCCGCACCACACCGCCGGGGGTGTGGCCGCGGCAATGGCACTGACCACGAACGGCAGGCGCAGCGGCGTGGTGTCCTCGCGGCTGTGGCCATGGCCGGGCAGGTCGACCAGGTGCAGGGTGAACTGGTCCGCCAGGCGCTGCACCAGCGGCGCGAATACACCGCCCTGCAGGGCCCAGCCGTGGATCAGTACCAGGTCCGGCCCACGGCCGGTGACGTCAATATGCATGGGCAACGACACGGAACTCAGGCGAAAGCGGGCAGCGGCGGTGGCGCGGCTTCACGCACGGCCAGGGTCACGCGATCGCGCGCGCTGGCGATGGCCTCCACCAGGCCGCGCACCTGTTCCGGCGTATGCAGCGCGGACAGTGTCACGCGCAGGCGTGCCTTGCCTTCCGGCACAGTCGGCGGGCGGATTGCACCGACCAGCCAGCCGGCCTGTTCCAGCGCCGTGGACATCGCCACGGCGGTGCGGTCATCGCCGAACAGCAGCGGCTGGATCGGTGTTTCCGAAGCCATCAGGTCCAGGCCATGGCGACGCCCTTCAGTGCGGAACAGCGCGATCAGGTCGGTCAGCTTTGTGCGACGCCAGTGGTCGCGGCGCGCCAGGCGCACTGCTTCAAGCGCAGCAGCGGCCATCGCCGGTGGCACGGCGGTGGTGTAGATGTACGGGCGCGCGGTTTCGGCCAGATGCTCGATCAGGTCGTCGCGGCCCAGCACCAGCGCACCGGAACCGCCCAGTGCCTTGCCCAGCGTGACCAACTGCAGCGGTACGTCGTCCACGCCCAGTCCGGCGGCGGCCACGGCACCACGGCCATCACCGACCACGCCTACACCGTGCGCATCATCCACATAGAACAGCGCCTGTTGCAGGCGTGCCACAAGCGACAATGCACGCAGCGGTGCGATGTCGCCGTCCATGCTGAAGACACCATCGGTGGCCAGCATTGCCGCGCCGTCGGGCGCGTGCTTGAGCTGGCGCATCGCGCCTTCCGCATCCAGGTGCGGGTAGCGGCGCAGGCGCGCACCGGCCAGCCGGGTGGCATCAAGGAGGCTGGCGTGGTTGAGCTTGTCCTGTACGCAGACATCGTTCTCTTCGCTCAGCAGTGCCTGCTGCACCGCCAGATTGGCGGCGAAGCCACTGCCGAACAGCAGCGCACGCGGATAGCCCAGCCACTCGGCCACCTCGCGTTCCAGCGCCTCATGCAGGGCATGATGGCCGCAGACCAGGTGCGAGGCACCGGCGCCAGCGCCTCCGCGTGCGGCGGCGTCCTGCAGCGCGTTGACCACGCTGAACTGCTGGGCCAGGCCCAGGTAGTCGTTGCTGCAGAAGCCGGTCAGCCACTGGCCGTCCACTTCCAGGCGCACGCCATCACGACGGGTGACCATGCGTCGCGGGCGGCGACGGCCTTGGGCATCGCGCAGAGCGCGCTGGGCGTGGAGGCGGGCGGTCAGGTCGGGGCGGGCCATGGTGGCTGAATGCGTCGACGGGGCGGCTAGGGTAGCGCGTTGCCGCGGCGCCTGCTTGCGGCCCGTCTCAGGCCGCGTGAGCGCAGCCACAGCCGGGCGTATCGGCACTGATATCGGCGTGCACGGTACCGCCGTGGTCGTGGCCTTCGGCATCCACCTGCACCGCCATCGGCTGTAGCCCCAGCCGTGCGAACAGCGCCAGATCGCGCTCGCTTTCCGGGTTGCCGGTGGTCAGCAGCTTGTCGCCGTAGAAGATCGAATTGGCACCGGCCAGGAAACACAGCGCCTGAAGCTCGTCGCTCATCGCCTCGCGCCCGGCCGACAGCCGCACCATCGCGCGCGGCATGGCGATGCGGGCCACCGCAATCATGCGCACGAACTCGAACGGGTCCAGTTCGGCACTGCCATGCAGCGGCGTGCCCGCCACCTGCACCAGCTTGTTGATCGGCACCGAATCCGGATGCGCCGGCAGCGTGGCCAGTGCCAGCAGCAGGCCAACGCGCTGCGCGCGCGTCTCGCCCATGCCGACGATGCCACCGCAGCAGGTCTTCAGGCCGGCATCGCGCACGTGCTCCAGCGTATCCAGACGGTCCTGGTACTGGCGCGTGTGGATGATCGAATCGTAGTAGTCCGGCGCGGTGTCGAGGTTGTGGTTGTAGTAGTCCAGGCCCGCATCCTTCAGCGCACGTGCCTGCTCGCCACTGAGCATGCCCAGCGTGGCGCAGGTCTCCAGGCCCAGCGCCTTCACCCCGGCGATCATCGCCGCCACCTTCGGAATGTCGCGGTCCTTTGGCGATCGCCACGCGGCACCCATGCAGAAGCGCGATGCACCGGCGGCCTTGGCCTGGCGCGCCTTGGCCAGCACCGCGTCGGTCTCCATCAGCTTCTGCGCATTCACCCCGGTGCTGTAGCGCTGCGCCTGCGGGCAGTACGCGCAGTCTTCCGGGCAGCCTCCGGTCTTCACCGACAACAGCGTGGACACCTGCACCTGCGCCGGATCGAAGTGCTCGCGGTGCACCGCGGCGGCGCGGAACAGCAGTTCGGGGAACGGCAGATCGAACAGCGCCTGCAGTTCGTCGTGATGCCAGTCGTGGCGGATGGCAGCAGCCATGGCGGGGCCTTGGGTACGAATGGAGCGAGGGCGGCAGTGTGGGTGGGGGGGCACGGGCTGTCAACTTTTAGTTTGATGTTTTGGTTTACTTTGCCGTGACTGGAATGGAATTCCATACAAGCGATGGCCATGGCGCTGCATCGATTGCGGGCATCGCTGCTGCCGCGGCGAACCCCGTCCTCGGGCCGGGAGCGGGGGCAGCCTGCGCGGTGAGCTTGGCCCGAACATCGTCAGGATCGACCCGCGCAGCGCGTTGGACGTAACCTCAAGCACACACGTTCAATCGGGCAGCGCTGCAATGGACAATCCGGACAACTGGCAGCCGATCACCCTGGAAGAACTGGAAACCCTGGTCGCACGGCAGTTGCAGGATTGCTCACCTGTCCAACGAGCCACCTTCGAATCCCTGCGCGTGCCATTCCATGCGGTTCGGTTGCACAGGCTGGGCATGATTGAGTGGGTCTGGGCGGTCGCACAACTGCCCGAAGGGTTGCTGTACTACGAGGACGTTGAGGAAGGATTCGAGGTGGGCACGCCGGGAGAGGATGGTGTGTTGCCGAACCAAGGTTGTTCTCAGCTGACGCTGACCCACATTCTCCATCGTTTGGTGATCTGAGCATCAGATCTCGCAGATCGCTGCATCTGCCCGAGTTCAGGACGCTCTTCTGGCGGCATACGTGCATTTCACCGCATCCTGCAAGACCTTCGGCCACAGTGGCCGCTGTCTAACCAAAGCGCTGGCGCGCAGACTTTGACTCATGACCGATCTCCATCGCCTCCGCGGCCGCATCACCGCGCTGGTTCTCAGCGAAGCCTGGCGCCGCCGCGCCGCGCTCTGGGGCGGCGCCGTGGCCGTGGCGCTGGTGGCGATCCTGTTCGCCAAGGCCAGCGACGCGGCGTTCCATCTGTTCCAGCGCATCACGTCGCACTCGCCATGGTGGGCCCTGCTGCTCACGCCCGGCATCTTCGCGCTGCTGGCGTGGCTCACTTCCGGCGTGCTGAAGCCCACGCGGGGCAGCGGCATTCCGCAGGTCATCGCTGCGCTGGACAAGGCCGATGAGCCGTTCCGGAAAACCAACCTTTCCCCAGCGGTTTCGGCCGGCAAGCTGCTGCTGACCTCGCTGTCGCTGCTGGGGGGCGCATCGGTCGGGCGCGAGGGGCCCACCGTGCACGTAGGCGCAAGCCTGATGTATCTGTTCGGCCGCTGGTTCGGTTTCAAGGATCCCCGCGAGCTCTCGCACTTCCTGCTGGCCGGTGGTGCGGCGGGTATCGCGGCGGCCTTCAACACGCCGCTGGCCGGTATCGTCTTCGCCATCGAGGAGCTCAGCGGCCGCTTCGAGCATCGTTTCTCAGGCACCCTGCTGACCGCAGTGATCGTCGGCGGCGTGGTGTCGCTGGGCCTGCTCGGCAACTACACCTACTTCGGCCATGTGAGTGCACGCCTGCCACTCGGCCAGGGCTGGCTGGCCATCCTGCTTTGCGGCGTGGTGGCAGGGCTGCTGGGCGGCCTGTTCGCGCGTGCGGTGCTGGCCAGTGCGGCGGGCCGCCCGCGTTGGCTCGGGCAACTGCGGCAGCGGCATCCGGTGCTGTTGGCCGCAGGCTGCGGCATGGCGGTGGTACTGCTCGCCCTGGTCTTCGGTGAAGGCGCGTTCGGCACCGGCTACGAGCAGGCGCGCAGCCTGGTGCAGGGGCAGGCGCTGGTCGGCCACGAGTTCGGGTTGATGAAGCTGCTGGCCAATCTGGCCTCGTACGTGGCGGGCATTCCCGGCGGCCTGTTCTCGCCGGCGTTGGCGGTCGGCGCTGGACTCGGCCACAACCTGGCAGTGCTGATGCCGGGCGTGGACCCGCGCGCGTTCGTGCTGCTGGGCATGTGTGCTTACCTGACCGGCGTTACCCAGGCCCCGCTGACGTCGGCGGTGATCTCGCTGGAACTGACCGACAGCGGCGACCTGCTGCTGCCGATACTGGCCACGGTGCTGATCGCGCGTGGCGTGTCCGGGCTGGTGTGCAGGGTGCCGATCTATCGCGGGCTGGCGGAGTTGTTGATCGGGCCCGCCGCTACGCCACCGGCGACCGGACAGGGTGAACGCCTTTCCTGACGGGCGGCGGCCCCCGTCGCAGTTGAGGGCAGTTCCGACACTGCAATCGGTGCTTCGCCGATGGCCGCACGCGGCGTGCGCCATCAAGTATTGGGTGATGCGTACTTATCTCCTGCGTTCGGCAACCCGTGTCTCGCGCGCACTGCTTGGTGTGCTGCTACCGCTCCGCTGCCTGGTCTGCGGCGACCCGGGCCACGATGATCTTGATCTGTGCTGCGCTTGCTTGGCCGATCTGCCCTGGGCAGGCCGTGCCTGCCTGCGCTGCGCGTTGCCGTTGCCCGACACCGCGTTGATCGTCTGTGGCAGCTGCCGCGAGGAGGTACCGCCACAGACGGCTACCCACGCCAGCCTGCTGTACCTGCCACCGGTCGACCAGTTGCTGGTCCGCTACAAGTTCCATCAGGATCTCGCAGCCGGACGCCTGCTCGCGCAGCTGATGCAGCGCGCACCGCCGCCGTGGTGGTGTCCACCGCTGGTGCCGGTGCCGCTGCACAATCGCCGGCTGCGCCAGCGCGGCTACAACCAGGCGGGCGAGCTGTGCCGGCTGCTGCCGATGCCGGTCTGGCAGGGGCTGTACCGGCGGCGCCACACCGCGCCGCAGTCCGAGCGCACGGCCGAACAGCGCAGGGAAAATCTGTTCGATGCGTTCGATGTGCGTGGATTGGTGCCAACGCGGCTGACCGTGGTCGATGATGTGATGACCACCGGCAGCACGGTGATGGAGGTTGCCGAGACGCTGCGCCTGGTGGGCGCTGCGGAGGTGCGCGTGTGGGTCTGCGCGCGGGCGCCGTGATCGCCCTCTTCATCCACAGGGGCTAGGATGAGGCCGGTTCCGGATCGAAGGAGTGGTCATGAATTCCCCCTTGTCTCCCTTGCTGTCGGCGGTTGGCCGCAGCTGGTGGATCCTGCTGCTGTACGGGCTTGTCGCACTGGGTTTTGGCATCGTTGCCATCGGCTGGCCCTTGTCCGCAGCGATGGCGCTGGCGTGGACACTGGGCGTGATGGCCATCGTTGAAGGTGTCATCAGCCTGTTCGCACTGATCAGCGGCGGCAGTGGTGCCTCGCGTGGGTGGCTGGCGCTGTATGCCATCGCCTCGCTGGGCTTCGGCATCCTGGCGGTGATCAACCCGCTGGCCACCGCCAGCGTGCTGGTGTTGTTCCTCGCAGCGTGGCTGCTGGTGGCGGGCATCTATCGCATCGTGTTCGCGATCCGCGTGCGCAAGCAGATCCAGGGCGAGTGGTTGCTGATACTCAGTGGTGTGCTTGCGGTGGTGCTGGGCCTGCTGTTTGCGGCCAACCCGTACGCAGGCGTGGCGGTGACCACGCTGTGGATCGGCATCGGCAGCCTGCTGTATGGGCTGCTGCAGGTACTGGTGGCATTCAAGCTGCGGAAGCTGAAGTGAGGGCTGCGCTTTCCCTGTTGCTGGGCGTGGCGTTGGCCCTGACCGGATGCATGCCTGGCGCCACACCCGATGCCTTGGCAGGCAAGGATCATGCGCCACGCCCCGGCGTGGATGTGCGCCTGAGCGCGGTGGACGCCTCCGGCAAAGGCCGGCCGGCGCAATGGCAAGGCGAAACCCTGGCCCTGCGCGAGCCGCCGATTGCCGGCAGTGCGGACATTGCTGATGTGCGCTACGTACTGGACGATGCCAAGCAGCCCGGCCTGCAGATCCGCTACCGGCCCGAAGCGCACCAGCGCATCCACGATGACACGGCAGCACTGGTGGGCCAGCGGGCAGCGATCAGCGTGGATGGCCGTGTGCTGATGGTGGCGACGGTGCAGGGGCCGTTCGGCGAATCGATGATGCTGAGCGGGCTGCCCAGCGTTGCCGAGGCGCAGGAGCTGGGGAAGCACATCACTGGCGACTGACGGACGCGCCATGAACCCGCGCCGCGCGGGGAGGTCGACCAAGGTCGACCGCTACCGGGCGAACCGCGCCTCGATCTCTTCCAGCGACTTGCCCTTGGTCTCCGGCAGCCAGAATGCGGCCACCAGGAAGAACACGAAGGTACACGCCGCCCAGAACACGAACATGCTCGCATAGCCGTAGTGGCCCACGGTGGGCAGGAAGATCGCGGCGATGGTGGTGGACACGAACTGGTTGATCAGCAGCGCGATGCTCATGCCGTTGGAACGGATGCGGTTCGGCATCAGTTCCGACAGTGCCAGCCACACGCAGACGCCGGGGCCGACCGCGAAGAACGCCACGAACACCAGGATGCAGGCGGCCACGGCCCAGCCATGGGCCGGCGGCGGCACCGGGCCGATGCGGGCCTGCTCGATGCGCAATGGCGCCTGGCTGGCACTGGCCGGGTCGGCGAACGGGTTCAGATGCAGCTTGCGGAAGAACGCACCGATCACGCTGTCCGGCTGCACGGTGCCGGCACGCTCGATGCGCAGCTCGCGGTCGGTCAGGTTGTCGCTGCGGAGGGCGCGCACATTGGTGAAGTCGCCGTAGGCATACGACACGGTCAGTTGCAGCGGCCGGCCTTCGCTGTCGATGCCAGCGCCGAGGCGCTGCCACTGCGCATCATCCAGCACCAGCCGCAGGCCGTCGCCGCTGACCGCTGCCTGCAGTTGCGGCTGCACGTCGGTACGGCCGCGTTCGGCCTGGAAGAACAGCGTGGCCGCGCCCAGCAGGGCCACGCAGATGCCGCCGCTGCCGAGCATCAGCAGGAATTTGCGGCCCTTGCGATCGACCAGCAGCAGCGCGACCACGGTCATCACCGCATTCAGCAGCTTGATCGCCACGTCGGCGCCGTTGGCCACAGAGCCGGACAGGCCGGCCTGGTTGAGGATGTTCACCGCGTAGGCCAGCACCGAATTGATGCCGGTGGCCTGGGTGCAGGCCAGCACCACGCAGGCCAGCACGAACGGCACCACGTAGCGGCGGCTGAGCAGTGGGTCTCGCTTGCCGTCGCTGCTGCTCGATTCCGGCGCCTGGATCTGGGCCAGCGTGGGCTCAACCTCTGCGGCGGGGAGGACGCGCTCAAGGCTGCGCCGGGCTTCAGCGATGCGGCCGCGGCGCACCAGCCAGCGTGGCGATTCGGACAGCCAGAAGATACCGGCGCAGAACAGCAGGCCTGGCGCCAGACAACTCCAGAAGATGGTGCGCCAGGCGTGGTCCTTCACCGTGAACAGTTCCTGCGCCTGCTGCGCGACCGGCAGCGAGCGCACGGCCTCGGCGGCGGCATCCACCGCATGGGCGTGGTACAGGCCGATCAGCGCGGCCAGCACCAGGCCAACGGTCAGCAGCAGCTGGAACATCGCGGCGCCGCGCCCGCGTCGCTCGGGGCTGAGCACTTCGGCCAGGTACAGCGGAATCACTACACCGATCAAACCGCCACTGATGCCCTGCAGCAGGCGGCCCAGCAGCAGCGGCGTGTAACCGGAGGCCAGCGCCATGATCGGAATTGAGGCGGTGAACAGCAGGCCGGCCAGCAGCATCGCGCCGCGGCGGCCGATCAGGTCGGCGATCATGCCGGCGAACAGCGACGACAGCACGCTGCCCAGCAGTACCGCGGCCACCACGAAGCCGAGCTGCTGGCTGCTGAGCTGCCAGGCATGGCTGGCCGTTGCTTCCAGGTAGGGCAGGGCACCGGCGATGATGCCGATGTCGATGCCGTACAGCAGGCCACCGAGGCCGCCGATGAAGAGCAGGTAGCGTACGGGCCAGCGCGGAGCGGTGCTTGGAGTCATCGGTAGTTCCTGTGGTAGCGCCGGGCCACGCCCGGCGGCGGTTCGTCGCAGAGTGCTTTCTGTAGAGCCGAGCCATGCTCGGCTGCTTTCCGTTCCGATATCGAGGTTCCCCATGCCGCGCTTCGCGCGCTGAGCCGAGCATGGCTCGGCTCTACAGGGAGCCTGCGCGGCATCCGGGCCGCATCGCGCGTGTCAGTTCAGATCGACCACGCGCCCACCCACCACCACCTGCTGCAGGCGCAGTTCGGCGTCCAGCACCACCAGGTCGGCGCGGGCGTCGGGCGCGATGCGGCCGCGATCGCCCAGGCCCAGATAGTCGGCCGGGAAGGTGGAAACCCGCTGCGAGGCGTCGGCCAGGTCCAGGCCGACGCGCACCAGGTTGCGAAGCGCCTGGTCCATGGTCAGTGCGCTGCCGGCCAGCGAACCCGTCGCCAGGCGCACGCAGCCGCCGCACTTGTGCACGCGCTGCTCTCCCAGCGCGTACTCGCCGTCGGGCATGCCGGTGGCGGCAGTCGCGTCGGTCACCGCGTACAGGCGCGGAATCGCGCGCGCGGCCAGGCGGATCACGCCGGGATGGATGTGCTGCAGGTCGGGAATGATCTCGGCGTACTGTGCATGCGCCAGCGCCGCCGCGGCGATGCCGGGTCGGTAATGGTCGACACCGGTCATGCCATTGAACAGATGGGTGAAGCCGGAGGCGCCGGCCTGCAGCGCGGCTACGCCTTCCTCGTAGGTGCCGGCGCTGTGGCCGAGCTGCACGCGGATGCCCATCGCCGAAAGCGCCGGAATCAGTGCGGTGTGATCGCCGATTTCCGGTGCCAGCGTCATCACCCGGATCGGCGCCAGTGCGTGCAGTTGCTGCACCAGCGCCAGCGTCGCCTCGATCGTACGGTTGGGCTGTGCACCGAGCCGCTGCGGGCTGATGAACGGTCCTTCCAGATGCACGCCGACGATGCGGGCGGCGTCGGCATCGGGCGCCGCCATCGTCGCAGCCACGCCCTGCAGCGCGTGCTCGATCTCATCCAGGCCGGCGGTCATGGTGGTTGCCAGCAGCGTGGTGGTGCCGAAGCGCAGATGGGTGCGCGCGATGGTGCGCGCCACGTCGCCGCCCTGCATCAGGTCCACCCCGGCCGCACCGTGCACATGCAGGTCGATGAAGCCGGGCAGGATGACCGGCAGCTGCAGGTCGTCAGCACCACTGTGGTCATCCACCTGCAGCTGGCGCACGTGTGAATCGAAGTGGACCTGGCCACGCCGCCAGCCCAGCGGGGTGAGGATGCGGCCATGCAGGGAACGGATGTCGGTCATGCGGGAGGCTCGGCAATGATCACTTCGATACCCAGCCGCTGCAGCCCTTCACGGGTTGCGTCGTCGATGCCGGCGTCGGTGATGATGGCGTGGATCTGGTCGAGGCGGGCGATGCGGTGCAGGCTGACGCGGCCGAACTTGGAGGCGTCGGTCAGCACCACGATGCGGCGCGCGCGCTCGACCATGCGGTGGTTGAGGCGGGCTTCGGCCTCGTCGTGAGTGGTCAGGCCGAACTGCAGGTCCAGGCCATCCACGCCCAGGAACAGGGTGTCGAAGCTGTACGAGTTGAGGCTGGCCTCGGCCTGGCTGCCCTGCAGCGACAGCGACTGCTGGCGCAGCAGGCCACCGGTCAGCAGCACGGTGATGCCCGCGGCATTGGCCAATTCCCAGGCGATGTTCAGGCCATTGGTCATCACCGTCACGTCGCGATGCGCGCGCAGGTGGCGGGCCAGCGTCATCGTGGTCGAGCCGGAATCGATGATGATGTTGTCGCCCGGCTGCACCAAGCGCGCAGCGCGCGCACCGATCGATTCCTTCAACGGCAGGTTCAGCGCGTCCTTCTCATGGATGTCCTGTTCCTGCGGCGGCGTGCGCACCAGCGTGGCGCCGCCGTGAGTACGATTGGCCAGGCCTTGCGATTCGAAGTGGGTCAGGTCGGCACGGATGGTCACCGCCGACACGCCGAAGCGCTCGACCAGATCGGCCACCTGCACCGAGCCGTGCTCGATCAGCAGCTGCAGGATCTGTTGCCGGCGGGAGCGGGTGTTGCGCATGGCCATTCTCGGTGTCGCGGGGAAAGGTAGAGATTAGCCGTTCGCAGCAACGGCGGCAGCCGCGTCTGCGTGATGCGTGCGGGTTCCGGCCTGGTTGGCGCTGCAGGCACGGGCGTACTCGCCCAGGCACAGGCCGATGCGGTGCTGCACCAGCGCGGTGGGCGTGTTGGCCAGCGTGCCCTCACGCACGGCGCGGTACTGCTCCGGCAGGTACTGGCTGAGCAGTACCAGTGGCGGCGCGTGCTGTTCCAGGTTGGCGAACAGGGTCTGCACCGTCTGCACCAGCGCGGGCTCGCCCCAGTAGTAGCGGCAGCGGTCGCTGAAGGAATAGCTGCGCAGCAGGCGCAGCGCTGCCTCATCGCCCTGGTAGTAGGACTGCCAGTACTTCGGCTGCGCCACCATCACTTCATCCAGCACCTGCGGCAGGCGCGAGCACTGTGCGGCCGGCAGCAGTTCGGCCTCGATCGCGGCCAGCGCGAACAGCGCTTCGCGGTAGGCGAAGGTCGCCGCCGGGCCGACCTTGAGGATGGCGAAGTGGTCGCGCACCAAGGCGTGCAGGCCACTTTCGCGCTGGTAGTCGGTGGAATGCGCTTCGAACACGATGCGCGGCTGCTGTTCGAGGAAGTCGGCCAGCTTGCTGGCGGCGGCTGGGTCGTACTCGTGCACACTGCTGTGGTCGAAGTCCACCCCCGGTTGCACCACCATGGCGATCACGCGCTGCCACGCATCGCGCAGCTGCGGCGTATCGAACGCCTGCTGATGAATCGCCAGGGTCTGCGCGGCAGCAGCGGGCGTGGTCACCTGCAGGCCCTCGGCCAGCGAGGCTTCACCCCCGGGAATCGGCACCTCGGTACCGATCACGTAGACCGGCGGCGGCAGGCCGTGTTCGGCGGCGGTGCGCTCGGCGATCTCGGCCAGCTCGGCCGAGCGTGCGGCAACGACGGCATCGGGCAGCGGCACCGGGTCATCGGCGCAGGACATGCTGCAATCGAGGTGGATCTTGTGGAAACCGGCGGCGACATAGGCTTCGATCAGCACGCGTGCGTGGGTCATCGCTTCAGCGGCCGGGCGCTTCTGCCAGGCATTCGGGCCGAGGTGGTCGCCACCCAGGATCAGCCGCTCGCGCGGGAAACCTTCTTCATCGGCCAGCGTGCCCACGTAATCGCGGTACTGCGGCGGGGTCATCCCGGTGTAGCCGCCGAACTGGTCGACCTGGTTGGAGGTGGCCTCGATCAGCAGCACGGTACCGTGCGCCAGCGCCACGTGCATGGCCGCGCGCAGCACCTGCTCGTTGCTGCAGCAGACGCTGTACAGGCCGACATTGGCACCGGCGCGGTGGGAAGCAAGCAGGGTCTGCAACGGGGACATGGTCAGCCTCCGGACATCAGGAAAACGAGGGTTGGCAGGCGAGCAGGGCGGCACCACGTGCGCCACCGGCATCGCCGAAGCGTGGCGGCACGATCGGTGGCACCTGCACACCCTTGAACAGGTGGGTGGCGATGGCGGCGGGCAGTCGCTGGTACAGCGGCGCGTACTGCGACAGGCCGCCGCCGAGCACGATCACGTGCGGGTCCAGCGCCAGCACCAGCGCGGCCAGGCTGTGGCCGAGCAGGTCGCGGTGGATGTCCAGCGCCTTGCGCGCGCGGGCATCACCGGCTTCGGCCAGGGCGATCACGGCGCTGGCGTCGGCGGCGCTGCCACCAAGGTGGCGCTCGATCATCGCCACGCCACTGCCGGACACATAACGCTCCACGCAGCCCTGCAGGCCGCAGGCGCAGTCGATCAGCGGCAGGCCGTGGCGCTGCAGCAGATGACCGGGCACGCTCCAGTGGCCCCATTCGCCGGCCAGCCCGTTGAAACCCGTCAGCAGGCGGCCCTGCAGGCAGAAGCCACCACCGGCACCAGTGCCGAGAATGGCGCCGAACATGCTGGGGTAGCCGTCAGCCGCGCCGCCGTGCGCTTCAGACAGGGCAAAGCACTGCAGATCGTTGCCGAAGTGCAGCGGGCGCTGCAGGCGTGCCTGCAGATCCTGCGCCACGCATTGGCCGGTCAGTGCAGGCACGTTCGCGCTGAGTTGGCGGCCGCTGCGGCGGTCGCGCACGCCGGGCAGGGCGATGCCGATGGCCGCATCGCTGCGGCCGAGGGCAGCGTCCGCCTCGGCGACCAGCGCCACCACCGCCTGCAGGAAGCCGTCGTAGTCACCCTGTGGGGTGGCCACGCGGCGGCGCCAGGTGACCTGCATCGCCGCATCGCACGCCACCAGCTCGATCTTGGTGCCGCCGATGTCGATGCCATAGCAGGCGTGGGCGATCAGCTCAGCCATGGTGGATGGTGACGCCCTTGACGACGCGGTTGACGGTGCCGTCCGGGAACGGGTTGTCCGGGGTCAGGCCCAGCGCGGCCGAGCGCTGCAGCGCGAACAACTGCGCGAAGCCCAGCCACACCGGTGCCAGCCACGGATCGTCCAGTGCCGGTACGGTGAGGGTGTATTCGTCATCGGCGCCGATGTCCGAATGCGGGCCGATCGCCAGCACCTGGCCGGCCACGCCGTCGCGGCGCAGCTCTTCCAGCAGGTCCTGTTCGTAGCGGCGCGCCAGCGGCTGCACGCTGCGCAGCACCACCACCAGGGTGTTGCCGTCCAGCGTCGACTTCGGGCCATGGCGGAACCCCAGGGGCGTGTTGGCCAACGCCAGCACGCGGCCGGCGGTCAGCTCCAGCACCTTCAGCGCGCACTCGCGCGCCAGCGCTTCCAGCGGGCCGCTGCCGAGGTAGATGATGCGGTTGAACGGGCGCTGCGCCAGCGCCGCCACCGGTGCATCCCACTGCGCCTGGCCTTCGCGGGCCAGCGCGGCGATCTGCTTCAGGCGCGCCACGCGCGCATCCCACGGCGAACGATCGAACACGGTCAGTGCGGCCAGCAGCATGCAGGTCAGGCTGCTGGTCATGGCGAAGGCGCGATCGCAGCTGGCCGACGGCATCAGCAGCGTGCAGGTATCGGCACGGCCGGCACCACGACGGGCGAGTTCGCCATCGGCGTTGCAGGTGATGTCGAGGAAGCGTGCCTCATCCACATCGGCGCGCACGCGGTCCACCGCGGCCACGCTTTCCGGGCTGGAACCGCTGCGGCCGAACGACACCAGCAGGGTCGGGCGGTCGCGCTGCAGGTACAGCGCCGGATGGGTCAGCAGGCTGGTGGTGTGCACCACGCGCACCTCGGCCGGCCACTGCGCATTGATCGCGTCGGCCACCATTTCGGCGATGAAGCCCGAACTGCCCGCGCCGGTGAACAGCACGCGCTGGTTGGGATCGTTGAGGCTGTTGCCAAGAAAGGCCTGCAGGCGGTCGCGGGCACGCGCCAGGTCCTGGGCGAGGGCTTCCCACAGCGCGGGCTGCTGGGCGATTTCGGTAGCGGTATCGGCTCCGCCCAGGCGCTGCCAGGCGGACACATCGGAAAGCAGGGTGACGTCCATTCGGAGGTTCCAGTTGGGCCAGCGCACCATCTGCGTTTTCTTTCGAAATGTCAAACATCGAAAGTAAAAAGAAAGAAAATAGCGCGATGACTTTTCTCGCTGCCGAGTGCTCGGGAAAACGAAAGAACGGGGCAAATGCCGTATCGCACAACGATTAACAGGCGGTTGCAAGCGTTTACACAAAGTATTGCAACGCAACAACTTTCGTTTCAAAGGAATATATCTTCCTTTTTCCTTTCAATTTGTTGACATCTTTCGAATCGCTGCCCTAGAGTCGGCCCAACCGCTTTCGAAACGCCCGGTAAACGGGTTGGGAGTCCGTGTGGAAATCTGCGTTCGTCGCTCGCCGCTGATGCTGGCCCTGGTGCCGGCCTTGATGCTGGCGTCCATGACGGCCCGCGCCGAGCCGGTCGGCAACCTGCGTTCGGTTGCCGCCAGCGCCAGCCGCGACGGCGTGCAGGGCTGGGACCTGTACACCGACAAGGGCGCGCGCCTCCGCATCGAACTGCCGGCCACCGACATCATCCGCGTGCAGGCAGGCCGCAATGGCACGCTGACCGGTGCCGGCGACAAGGCCGCACCGATCGTGCTGCCGCAGCCCAAGGCCAACGTGCAGGCGCAACTGGAGGAAGACGCGCAGGAAATCCGCGTGCGCACCGAGTCACTGGTGTTGCATGTACAGCGGCAGCCGCTGCGCATGCGCCTGGAACGGCTGGACAACGGCCAACCCACCGCGCTGTGGCAGGAACTGCAGCCGCTGGACCTGGATGCCACGCAGAGCGTGCAGGTGCTGTCCTCGCAGGCCGATGAGGGCTACTTCGGTGGCGGCCAGCAGAACGGCCGCTACCAGTTCAAGGGCCGCGAGCTGGAGGTGTCCTATTCCGGCGGCTGGGAAGAGGGCGACCGCCCCAGCCCTGCACCGATGCTGCTGAGCAGCCGTGGCTGGGGCATGCTGCGCAATACCTGGAGCGATGGCAGCTACGATCTGCGCGAGGCCGACCAGTCCACGCTGCTGCATCGCGAAGACCGCTTCGATGCCTA
This sequence comes from Stenotrophomonas sp. YJH_SMC_27, assembly GCF_059369815.1. Classification (NCBI taxonomy): domain Bacteria; kingdom Pseudomonadati; phylum Pseudomonadota; class Gammaproteobacteria; order Lysobacterales; family Lysobacteraceae; genus Stenotrophomonas; species Stenotrophomonas sp. YJH_SMC_27. The sequence continues at coordinate 199,447 of NZ_JCAFTA010000008.1, forward strand.
TTACTTCGTCGGCGCCGACCTGCCGAAACTGATCGAGCGCTACACCCAGCTGACTGGCCGCCCGAACATGGTCGCGCGCTGGGCGCTGTCCTACGGCGACGCCGATTGCTACAACGATGGCGACAACAGCAAGAAGCCCGGCACCGTGCCCGAAGGCTGGAGCGACGGCCCGACCGGTACCACCCCCGATGTGATCGACAGCGTGGCCAAGCAGTACCGCGCCCACGACATGCCCGGTGGCTGGATCCTGCCCAACGATGGCTACGGCTGCGGTTACAAGAAGCTGCCGGAAACCGTGCAGGGCTTGGCCAAGTACGGCTTCCGCACCGGTCTGTGGACCGAGAACGGCGTCGACAAGATCGCCTGGGAAGTGGGCAAGGCCGGCAGCCGCGTGCAGAAGCTGGACGTGGCCTGGACCGGCAAGGGCTACCAGTTCGCGATGGACGCCAACCGTCAGGCGTTCAACGGCATCCTCGACAACTCCGATTCGCGCCCGTTCCTGTGGACGGTGATGGGATGGGCCGGCATCCAGCGCTACGCGGTGGCATGGACCGGCGACCAGAGCAGCAGCTGGGATTACATCCGCTGGCACGTGCCGACCCTGGTCGGTTCGGGCCTGTCCGGCATGGCCTACGCCAGTGGCGACGTGGATGCGATCTTCGGCGGCAGCGCCGAGACCTTCACCCGCGACCTGCAGTGGAAAGCCTTCACCCCGGTGCTGATGGGCATGAGCGGCTGGTCGTCGAACGCACGCAAGCACCCCTGGTGGTACGACGAGCCCTATCGCAGCATCAACCGCGATTACCTGAAGTTGAAGATGCGCCTGACCCCGTACATGTACGGGCTCGTGCACGAGGCCGCGCAGACCGGTGCACCGCCGGTGCGCGGCCTGATGTGGGACAACCCGCGCGACCCGCATGCGCAGGATGAAACCTACAAGTACCAGTTCCTGCTTGGCCGCGATCTGCTGGTGGCGCCGGTGTACCGCAGCCAGGCGGCCAGCCGTGGCTGGCGCCGCGATATCCACCTGCCGGCCGGCGGCTGGATCGACTACTGGGACGGCCGCCGCGTGCAGGCCGGCGCCGACGGTCGCCAGCTCGACCGCCAGGTGGACCTGGCCACGCTGCCGGTGTTCGTGCGTGCCGGAGCGATCCTGCCGATGTACCCGTCGATGCTGTTCGACGGTGAGAAGCCGCTCGATGAAGTGACCTTCGATCTGTATCCGCAGGGCGAGTCGCAGTACACGCTGTACGAAGACGATGGCAACACGCGCCGCTACCAGCAGGGTGAGTCGAGCACGCAGCAGATCCGAGTGCAGGCGCCGGTGCAGGGCAGTGGCCCGGTGCAGGTGCAGATCGATCCGGTGCAGGGCCAGTACAACGGCCAGCTGGCGCAGCGCCGTTATGGCCTGCGCGTGCTCAGCCGGCAGGCGCCGCGTGCGGTGCAGGCCGGTGGCCGCGCGTTGCCGGCGCTGGCCGATGCGGCGGCGTTCAACGGTGCGGCTGAAGGCTGGTACTTCGATGCCAAGGAGCGCCGTGGCACGCTGCACGTGCGTACCGCTACCCAGGACATCCGCCAGCCGCTGCAGCTGCAGCTGGACTTCGCGGTGGCCGCTGCGGCCGCCGACGATGCCTATCCGGCCGCGCCGGTGCTGGGCCGCGAACTGCCGGCCGACAGCCTGCTGGTGGTCAACCGCCCGGCCGAAGAGCCTGGCCATGCGCTGGAAAATGCCTTCGACGACGATCCGGCCACCTGGTTCCGCAGTGTGCGCAACCAAGCCGTGCGCACCGGTGCGCATGAGTGGGTGATCGGGTTCGGCGAGCGCAGGATGATCGATGGCATCGACATCGCGCCGCGCAACGACAAGAACTGGAAGCACGGCCAGGTACGCGACTACGAGGTGTACCTGGGCGACAGCAATGGCGAATGGGGTGAGCCGATCGCACGTGGCCGCCTGCAGCTGAAGGAAGGCGTGCAGCGCATCGCGTTCCCGGCCCATGCCGGCCGCCTGCTGCGCTTCCGCGTGCTGAGCGTGCAGAACCCGGAAGGCGATGGCGCCAGCAGCACCGATCCGATGGTTACCGCCGCACAGGGCAGTGCCCGCGCCTTCGATGCGCTGCAGCCGCGCGACGTCGGCCCGATCGCACTGTCCACCTTCCACATCCTCGAACACCAGGAACCGGAGCGACCGGCCCGGCAGCGCTATCTCTCCGAGCTGCCGGTGCCGGCCGCGCTGGCCAGCCAGGTGCGCGCCGACCAGTCGTTCCGTGGCGACGCCGGCATGCGCATGAACGGCCTGCAGTTCCGCCGTGGCCTGGGCGTCGGCGCCAACAGCCGCATCGACCTGCGCCTGCAGGGCGGCTGGCACCTGCTGCGTGCCGACCTCGGCATCGACGACGCCTGCCGCAGCGCCGGTGGCCTGCAGTTCCAGGTCTGGGGTGACAACCGCCTGCTGTACGACAGCGGCCTGGTGAAGGCACCCGGCGTGGTCAAGCCGGAGCTGGACATCCGTGGCCTTTCCACCCTGAGCCTGCGCACGCTGGGTGCGCAGGGCAGCCAACCCGCCCAGGTCTGTGCCAACTGGGCCAACGCCGTACTGATCGGCCAGGAGGGCGACTCCGCCAGCATCGTCGCCCCATGACCCCCTCGTAACACCGCTCCTCCCCCCGCCCATTCCGACTACGGCCCTCGTGGCCGTGGCCCGGGAGCGTTTTGCCCGCCGAACGCCCACGCGCTCACTTATTGCGCTGCACCCCTGCCAGGAGAGAACCCCGATGTTGCCCGCCCGCCACCACCGCCCCCCCTGTCGTTCGATCGCTCCGCTGTCGCTGGCCATCGCCGGCGTGCTGCTGTCGGTCGCCGTTCCTGCCTTCGCCCAGGAGAGCAAGGACAAGGCCACCGACCTGGCCCGCATCGAGGTCACCGGCTCCAACATCCGCCGCACCGACGTTGAAACCGCCTCGCCGGTGCAGGTGATCAGCAAGCAGGACATCCAGAACATGGGTGCGCGCACGCTGCTGCAGGTGCTCGACAACCTGCCGGCCGCCCGCCCGGCGCAGCAGGACGCGCGTTCGCTGTTCACCGGTTCCGACGGTGCTTCGCAGGCCAACCTGCGTGGCTTGGGCGCGCAGGGCACCCTGGTGCTGCTGAATGGTCGTCGCCTGTCGTACTACGGTGCACCGGCCGGCTTCCAGACCCAGTTCGTCAACATCGACGCGATCCCGGCTGCGGCCATCGAACGCATGGAAGTGCTGACCGACGGCGCTTCGGCGGTGTACGGCACCGACGCGGTGGCCGGCGTGATCAACGTGATCACCAAGCGCAACTTCCAGGGCGCCGAGGTCAGCTTCACCAACGACACCTCCTCGCGCATCGACTCCTACGGCGAGCGCCAGGCCAGCATCACCGCCGGCTTCGGTGACCTGGCCGAGAACCGCTTCAACATCTACGGTGCGGTCAACATGTACCGCCGCGACGCGATTCCGCTGAGCGATTTCTACGACAAGCGGCCCGACCAGTACTACGTCAACAATCCGAACTACCTCAACAACCTGCGCCTGGGCGTGGGCAGCAAGCCGGGTGAATTCAATCCGGGCACTTACTTCGCCTTCGATCCGGTCACCGGCCGCCGCGTGCAGGAAGCCGCGCCGGGCTGCAGGAACGTGCTGACCAGTGAAGCGGCCGGCCCGCGTTGCGTCTGGGAAACCTGGATGAACAACGAGATCGACGCCGGTGCCAAGTCCGAGCGCAACACCGCCTACCTCAACGGCACTTTCCTGGTGGGTGACAGCACCGAGATCTTCGCCGAGGCGACCTACACCGACATCGACCTGCGCGCCAACGGCGGCACGCCGCGCACCTACGGCACCACCACCGGCAACCCGACCAGCTGGTTCTCGCGCAATACCGGCAACACCGTCAACCAGTTCCTGTACCCGTTCCTGGGCCCCAACAACGAATACAACCATGCCAGTCCGCAGTTGAAGGCGATGATGGGCGGGGTGGTCGGCCTGAACTACCTGCTGCAGGATGCCGGCCCGAACTACTTCGGCCAGCGCAACACCGACAAGAGCTACCGCGTGCTGGCCGGTGCGCGTGGCAACCGAGGTGACTGGAACTGGGAGACCGCCTTCGCCAGCGCCGGTACCCACTCCACCACCTACCAGACGATCAACGTCAACACCAAGGGCTTCGAGAAGGCGTTCGGGCCGTACACGATCGATCCGGGTACCGGTCGGGTGATCATTTCCGACCACCCGGCGTACAAGTTCGGCGAGATCAGCGAAGCCAACGCCGCATTGATCCGTGAAGCGTTCCCGACCTTCGACATCCAGTCGTGGACCCGCCTGCATACCCTGGACGGCAAGATCGAAGGACCGCTGTTCCAGCTGCCGGCCGGTGAGATGCGCGCCGCGTTCGGCTTCAACGCCAGCCGCGAGACCTTCTACACCCCGGGTAATGCGGATGCGGCCAACGGCCTGATCACCCAGCAGGGTGGCTCGTGGTTCGATGGCAAGCGCAACACTTACGCGCTGTTCGCCGAGACCGTGGCGCCGATCACCGACAAGCTGGAAGTGGATGCGGCGGTGCGCGTGGACAAGTACCCGAACTTCAGTGCCAACGTGGCGCCGAAGATCGGCTTCAAGTACCAGGCCTTCGACCAGCTGATGCTGCGCGGCACCTATTCCACCGGCTTCCGCGCACCGAGCCTGGCCGAGTCCGGCAATGGCGGCGTGTTCGCACAGCTCGGTGGCTTCCGTGATGAACTGCGCTGCGGCGAGACCAACGCCATCGCCAACCTGCTGCTGAAGTCGCAGCGGCCCGGTGACGTCGACCTCGGCAAGAACCTGCTGAACGTCGACTGCAGCCGCACCGTGGCGCGCATGACCCAGCCGAACAAGGACCTGAAGCCGGAAAAGGCCAAGATCGCCACCCTCGGCTTCGTATACGAGCCAGCAACCTGGCTGTCGGTGTCGGCCGACTACTGGTTCATCTACCGTGACAATGAAATCGTCGCGCCGGACTACCGCCGCATGGAAGACATCATCTCGATGTCGCGCTCGCCGATCACCGACAGCGACCGTGCCAATCTTGCCCAGTTGGCGGCGATGTGCGCCGACCCGGCCAGCGGCGTGAGCTGCCCGGCCACCCTGCCGGGCTACTCCGCCGGCAACGTGGCCAGCGTGGTCGGCCAGTACAAGAACCGCGGCAAGACGCTGATCGACGGATTCGACATCGACGCGCGCAGCCGCTTCTCGCTGGGCGACTGGGGCAACCTGAACATCGGCCTGGCCGCCACCATCGCCAACCGCAACCGCTTCTACATGGACGCGGAGAACGGCTGGTACTACGGCGACGTGGTGGGCTACTACAACAACCCGCGCCTGCGTGCCACGCTCAATGCAGACTGGACCTACAAGCAGGTGACCACCAGCATGTTCGTCAACTACGTGGGCGGCACCAAGTGGGCCACCGACCAGATCGACGAAGAGAGCAACAACAAGGAAACCTGCACCGGCGGCTACCTGGCCCTGCAGAAGAGCAAGTGCGATGGTGCACCGTCGTGGTGGACCGCCAACATGAGCGTCACCTGGCGCCCGGATGACGCGTGGAACCTGAGCTTCACCGTCAAGAACCTGTTCAACCGCCTGCCGTTCTACGATCCGAACAGCTTCCTGGGTGACTCCAGTGACTACGCCACCATCTTCGGTCGTGGTTACAGTGTGACCATCGGCTACCGATTCAAGTAATTCCGTTTGCGTGACCCGGCGGGCCGGCTACGGCCGGCTCGCTGCCAAGAGGAGAGATGTCTGCCATGAAGCGTAGGGAATTCATCGCGGCCAGTGCCGCTGTCGCCGCCAGCAGCCTGCTGCCGCAGACCCCGGCATGGGCACGCGGGCGCAAGGTGCGCCTGGCCATGATCGGCACCGGGATGCGTGGGCTGGTGCTGCTGAAGGAGCTGGTGCGCCGCGACGATGTCGAGGTGGTCGCGTTGTGCGACATCGAGCCGATCATGCTCGGCCGCGCCATGGACATGGTGGCCAAGGCCGGCAAGCCGGCCCCGAAGACCTACGGCCAGGATCGCGACACCAATGCCTGGAAGCGCCTGTTGGATCAGAAGGGCATCGATGGCGTGATCATCGCCACGCCGTGGGAGTACCACGCGCCGATGGCGATTGCCGCGATGCAGGCCGGCGTGGCCGTGGGCTGCGAAGTAGTGGCCGGCATCACCCTGCAGGACCACTGGGACGTGTTGAAGACCCAGCTGAGCACCGGTACCCCGTACATGCTGCTGGAGAACGTCTGCTACCGCCGCGACGTGATGGCGGCGTTGCAGATGGTGCGCCAGGGCCTGTTCGGCGAGCTGGTGCACCTGCAGGCCGGCTACCAGCACGACCTGCGCGGCGTGAAGTTCAATTCCGGCGACCCCAACCAGCCCTACGACAGCGGCGTGGAGTTCGGGCCCAAGGGCTGGAGCGAAGCCCGCTGGCGCACCGAGCATTCGGTGGAGCGCAACGGCGAGCTGTACCCCAGCCACGGCATCGGCCCGTGCGCGATGTACACCGGCATCAACCGTGGCAACCGCTTCACTCACATCAATGCCTTCGCGACCAAGGCACGCGGCCTGCACGAATACACCGTGGCCAAGAGTGGCGGCACCACCCACCCCAGCACCAAGGTGAAGTTCAAGCTCGGCGACATCGTCACCACCACGCTGGCCTGCGAGAACGGCGAGACCATCCTGCTGCAGCACGACACCTCGCTGCCGCGCCCGTACTCGATGGGCTTCCGCGTGCAGGGCACCAAGGGTCTGTGGATGGACGTGAACCATTCGATCCACATCGAAGGCCGCAGCCCGCCGCACCAGTGGGAGGAGTTCAAGAAGTACCAGGACGAGTACGAGCACCCGCTGTGGAAGCAGAATGCCGATACCGCCGCCAGCGCCGGCCACGGTGGCATGGACTGGTTCGTCATCCACGCGTTTGTCGAGGCGCTGAAGGCCAAGGCACCGATGCCGATCGACATCTACGATGCGGTGACCTGGAGTGCGATCACGCCGCTGAGCGAGCAGTCGATCGCCAATAGTTTCCAGACGCTGGAGTTCCCGGACTTTACCGCTGGCGCGTGGAAGCAGCGCAAGCCGATCTTCGCGTTCGATGGCAGGTACTGATCTGTACAGCAACGGCAACGCCGGGCAATGCGCGGCGTCGCTGTCTGCATCGGTGCATTGGCACCCGTAGAGCCGAGCCCACGCTCGGCTGCCTTTCCCGCCGACCGCATTGAACTAGCGGCCCCACCACTGGCGGAGCCCCAGACCATGCCATGGCAGAAGATCGGCGAACTTCCTGACCAGCGATTCGTCGGCCCCTACGGCATCGAATTCTGGCGTATCCACAAAGGCCAGGTCTTCCACCAGGGCCGGCTGCTGCGCAAGGCCGACGCGGCCAGTTTCGAGTTCATCCCCGCACACTATTTCGTCGCGCGCAATGCGCCCGCCGTCTACCACGCCAGGACCCGCCTGCCCGCGATCGACCGCGACAGCTTCCGCCAGCGCGGTGGTTACTGGCGGGACAGGCGCAATACTGCGGCCGGTGCATAAAGCACTGCCTGCGTGGCGAGCTGCTGCAAACAATCCCGCAGGACCCGCTGTACGCCGTTGATGACAGCAACGTCTATTTCGATGGTAAGCCGCTGCTCGGGGGGGGGGGATAGCGCGCGCTGGCAGCTGCTGGATGGACACTTCTCGGGCGATGGCAGACGTACCCACTACCTGGAGCGGAAGCTGCCCCAGGTGGACGTGGCGCTGGCTGGAGGGGAGCTGGTCGCGGGATGCGACGCAGTTGTTCAACATGTATCTGGTCGAGAAGGACCCTGAGGTGCGGGCGCTGTATGGGTTTGAGTGACTGGGGCGCGCGCAGGCTCGCGCTGCCGATCAGCCATGGCGGTGTGCCGCGAGCGTAAGCGCTTGGCGGTGGGGCTCTGGGAGCCGGAGCCGGGGTGTTGCTGGGGGATACATCCTGCAGAGGGTCGAGGTCTGCAAGTGCAGACGGGAGCAGGGAAAGATGGCGCGCCCGGAGGGATTCGAACCCCCGACCAATGGCTTCGGAAGCCACTACTCTATCCGGCTGAGCTACGGGCGCGTTGTATACCGCCGCGCCCTCGGAACCTGCCGGGACGGGCATCAAGACACCCGGAAGGGGCCGTGAGGAGAGCATTCTATCTGGTTTCCCCGGATAAATCTCAACCCACCCGTCGTCAAGGCCGGGCTGGCCCGAATGGGGTTCAGGTCGTCTGCTAAAATTTCACCCCTGACTCAGCAGTTGAACGGAAAGAGCATGGACAAGCACGATAAGATTTTTGTCGCAGGACACCGAGGACTGGTGGGTGGGGCCGTGGTGCGCCGTTTGCAGGCGTTGGGCTACGACAACCTCTTGCTGGCAGGGCGCGAGCGTGTCGATCTCAGGGATCGCGCGTCGGTCGAAGCGCTCTTCGAGGCCGAGAAGCCGGCCATCGTCGTTCTGGCTGCAGCCAAGGTAGGCGGCATTCATGCAAACGATGCATATCCTGCCGAATTCCTGTTTGAGAACCTGCAGATCCAGAACAACGTGATCGACGCAGCGTACCGCCATGGTGCGAAGAAGCTGACTTTCCTCGGCTCGTCGTGCATCTACCCCAAGTTCGCCGAGCAGCCCATCCGTGAGGACTCGTTGCTGACGGGGGGGCTGGAGCCTACGAACGAATGGTATGCGATTGCAAAGATTGCGGGCATCAAGATGTGCCAGGCGTACCGCAAGCAGTATGGATTCAATGCAATCAGTCTGATGCCGACCAATCTTTATGGGCCGGGCGATAACTTTGATCTGCAGAACTCGCATGTGCTTCCGGCGCTGCTGCGAAAGTTCCACGAAGCCGCCGAACGCAATGACAGCGAGGTTGTCATGTGGGGTACGGGAACCCCCCGTCGGGAATTCCTCCATGTCGACGACATGGCAGCTGCAACGGTCTATCTGACTGAGACCTACGAAGGCTCGGACATCGTCAATGTTGGCGTCGGTGATGACATCAGCATTCGCGAGCTTGCGGAGCTGGTGAAGGACATCACCGGTTTCAAGGGCGAGATCCGCAATGACACCAGCAAGCCGGATGGCACACCGCGCAAACTGCTGGACGTCTCACGTTTGAATGGGTTGGGCTGGAAGGCTTCGATCCCGCTTCGGGAAGGCGTCGAGCAGACGTATCGCTGGTTCCTCGACAATCAAGGGCGCTTGCGCGCGGCTTGAGATCCTGGATGAAAGGGCCAGCGTTCGCTGGCCCTTCTCATTTGCGGGCGTATGCTTGGGTATTGGGGTGGATCGAGGCATCGGACAGAGCCTCATCTGCCGCTACCCAGCGGTACTCCGTGTGCTGCTCCTCCGGCAGAGCCATTCTCGTCGGATCCAGGCTGATGGAGTACGCCAACACCACGTAGTGCGTGCCTGCATCCGATGCGCCGGTAAAGTCTTCAGCGTAGAAGTGCTCATACGCTCCAACGAAGGTGGCTTCGCTGATATCCAGCGATTGCCCGAGCTCAGCCTCAGTCAGCCTGCGGAAGGCCTGGTTGAAGTTCTCACCTTTGCGGATGCGACCACCCGGAGCAAACCAGAATCCGCGTGCAGGATCATTGGTACGCAACCCAACAAGCATGCGTTGCCGTTGATCCATGACCAGAAGATCGATCGATACGAGAGGTGTGTCCCGAACCACGGCCTTGAAGTCAGCTGCATTCAAGTGACGTGGTGGAAGCTCGGTCAGACGGGTCATTTCGACTGCGCCGTCATAAGCTGGCGCGCAGCGTGCCAAATGAAGAGGGTGTTGGTGACGAAGTAGCGCTTCCAGAGCCGACGAGGCTCGCTCGCAAGCCTGTGCAGCCATTCGAGGCCATTGTTCTGCATCCAGAGCGGGGCCCGGGAGATAACACCCGCATGGTAGTCGAATGCCGCCCCGACACCGATCATCACGCCATTGATCCGGCCACGGTGCGCCGCCATCCACTTTTCCTGCTTCGGACAGCCGAGGCTGACCCAGACCGTGCCGGCGCCAGAGTCATTGATGTCGCGCACGATGGCAGCATCCTCTTCTTCGCTGAGTGCGCGGAAGGGCGGTGAGTGCGAGCCGGCAATGACCAAGCCAGGGAATCGCTTGGGCAGCTCGTCGCGGAGAATGCTCAAGGTCGTCTCAGCGCCACCATAGAGGTAGATGGACTCGCCGCGCTTGGCGGCTGCCTCGCAGTACTTGAGCATCAGGTCGGGACCATTGATGCGTTGCTGTCCGGAGGCCCCAAGACGTCTCATGAGCCAGGCCACCGGCGCACCATCGGGGGTTGCCATGTCGGCAGAGTTCACGGCTGCTGCGAACTCCTTGTCCTGACGTGCTGTGACGACGGAGTGGGCGTTGCAGATGCAGACTACGCGGCTTTCATGCGTGGACGCCCATGACTCGATGCGCTTCACTGCACAGGTCCAATCGAGGACGTCGATCGGAGAGCCCACGACCATTTTTAATTGTCTAGCGCTAGGATTCATTATTATCAGCCGCGTTTTCATTGATTGCCTGCTGGTATATTTCTTTCAGCATTGATTCGTTATGGTGCGGAGTATAGAGGTTCTCATATCGGGATCTTGCCTCTCTGCCCATGCGGACGAGCTCATCTGGATTGGCTTTTGCCCAAGCAATCTTCTCCGCCAGATCATCACTGTCGCCGGGCTCAAAGAAAATTCCTGTCACGCCATCAATCACGATGTCGCGAAATGCACCCACACGACTCGCAATAACGGGTAGGCCGCATGCATAGGCCTCTATTATGACGAGGCCGAAGGTTTCATGGCATTGGCTAGGGACAATAAGAGCCGCTGCGCGGCGCATCATGTCCTCGACACCCTGTGGCGATAGGGCGCCCGCAGTGGTCAGCCCCGAGGATGCACATGAGACAGCTTCTGGTCCGTCTCCGACTATCGTAAATTCACTTTTATGAGTGGCTTCGCAGGATACAAGCTTCTTGGCCGCAGCTAGAAGTGTATGGATCCCCTTTTCAGGGGAAAGTCTGCCGACAAATAGAAATCCACTTCTTGAAAGCTCTGGTGAGGGAGGGATATCGACGAAATGAGGTTTTGTTGTAATTTTGTCCCCAGAGATTCCCGCTGCAACGAAGTGCTCGCGTCCTGTTTCACTTGGTATGATGAATCGATCAACGAATCTCGCCCATGTCCCGATACGCCTGTGCATCGATATCATGCTGCATAGGACGAAAGTGCCAAGCAGTGATCCTTGAAAAACGCGGTGGCGCAATGCCCACCATGGGCCATTGTATATGCTTCTGGTTGACAGTTTTCCCGCGTGCTCCAGAGTGGAAGTGGGGCAAATAATCCTGTAGTTGTGCAGCGTCAGTACTACCGGCTTGCGCATTGAACGGCATGCATAGAACACTGACGGGGAAAGTATCGGGAAAAAATTGTGCACATGAACGACATCCGGATTGAACTCGGATATCATCCTTCGCAATTTTCTGTAGGAAGAAATAGAGAATAATGTGCCTATGGCTGTCTTTATCTTTCCTGCAGCGCCAGATATCGAATCGTTCGCGGCGATGTATATCTCAACTTCATGCCCGGATTCCCTGAGCAGGTTGAGCTCGCGCTCAACGACCACGTCTTCTCCACCACGCTTTCTGTAGGAGTTGTGAAGAATTAGGATCTTCATTTCTGACTTCGTAGTGGTGCTGAATTTAGACAGCTGATGATGCCGTCCGCGAAGTTGGCTGCCATGTTCTCAATCGTATAATGAAGGGCGCTCTTCTTGCATCCATTCACCAGATGATTGCGATAATTCGAATCCTGAAGCACGCGCACTGTTTCACGGACGAAGGAATGGATGTCATCATTAGTCATGACTCCATTTTCTCCGTTTTCTAGATAGGAAATCTCAGGGCTGTGAATCCCGCAGTCAGTCGTTATCATCGGGGTCTGGCAGACGAAAGAATCTAATATTCCCAGGCCGACGAGACCGGGGTTGAGCAATACCTTGGATTCAGCAAGTATCAAGGCCTTATTCTGGTCATCGACTGGTCCAACATAGCGAACCCAAGGATTGCGCCCGACAAAACTTTCGACTATCGATTTGTCTGGACCCGCTCCTGCAACAACCAGTCTAAACTCAGGAATTATCTCTTTGATTCTTACGGCAGCTTCAAAGAGGAATTCCAGTCGTTTCTCTTTATAGAGCGATCCGATGTAGGCAGCGGTGGGTGCCTCACATGCCATCTCGGTTGAGATAGCATTGTCAAGCTTTGCATCCAGAGCGGCCGTGTACTCCGTCGCTAGCGCGAGCGAGTCGATGGAATTCTCAACGATACTGATTCGATCAGCAGGGTAGCCGGTGGACAGGATAAGGCCTCGGCTCATCTCTGTGTATCCAAACCACCAATCAGCGCGCAAGGCGGTGCGTCGTTTGAAGATCTCTCGTATGGAATTCTTGCTCCCCTGGAGATTGGCGCCATGTCCCCACAGACCCACTCTCAGGTTGCTCATCGCATACTGCGCCCATAGATTTGCAATGAGCTTGTTTTCATGAGTTAGAATTACCAGGTCAGCATTCTTTGCCTGGGGCACAAACCACTGGAGGCAAAGTCGATCAGAGAGAAAATACTTGCACGGTACCTTTATTCCCCACGGAAGATCGGCGCCATCATCCTTGCTGGCTTCTCTGCGAGTGGGATTTCCGTAAACGAGAGTTAGCTTGATGTCACGAGCAGCTAATGCTCTACGCAGCTCCTCAAAGAAGGGTACGCGATAGTGCGTCAGCCGTCTCTGTACAATAACGACGTGCTTTGCATTGTTGGCCGCACTGGGCATGCCCAAATTCCTTTTCATGTGTTCCGGCTATATCGGTCGCGCAAAGAAATAATCAACAAATTCCCCGCCGAAGTAGAATGGCGAGTTATCCATTCTGAGCGACACGTAGTAGAAGCCCACTATGGCTAGAATGGAAAGGACGATAAATGCTCTGTTTGCGGCCAGCCACAGACAGATTAGAGTAACCCCGACCACGCGAATCAATTCGAAATAGAAATACATTCTCAGGAGCGCAAGGGGTTGCTGGGATGCACCAATGACGGTCAGGCTATACATTGCGACAAATGGGATGAAGAAGGATTTTACTAGCTTTCCCACCGACCTCGTGTTGAGAAGCGATGAGGCTCCTATGACGATTGCCGCATCGAGTACATACGTGAGAAGGCCAATTGCGCCGTCATTCTTGTCTCCAAACCTGTAAATCTCATCGCTGGTGGAGAAGTAATAGCCAAACCCAAGCAGTGCCAGTGAAGCTGCGCCGATCAAGCTTTTCCGTATAACGGAGTTCCGGATCAGCTTCACCTGGACGATGAATATAAGCACAAATGCGGGAATGATTGCGGAGTTGTGCGTCAGGACAGCCAGCATGGCCAGTGCCAGAGCGGGTCTCCGTCTCATTTTCATTTCCAGACATAGCGACCCAAGCAGGAACGCGATTGCGAGCTCTTGTCGGACGAGATGAGTGGTCAGGGTGAACGTGATGCCAATTGTGGAGGCACATATGATTGCAAGCGCAACATAGACGCCAGACAGTCGCGTGGCCGTTAAGGCGGCTGCAGTGCCGGTAACAAAATATGCGACTGATCCGTAGATGATCGCGGTGACAACAACAGCAAGTACCTCAGGCTGGGCACTGGTTGTAATGGATAAGATCCATGCAAGAACATGGTAGACCGGCTCGGTTAAGCGAGCCGAGACTCCCATATGTACTTGGCCGAAGTAGTCATAGATTGGAATGTCCTGCAGCAGCTGAAAGTGATACAAGTACCAGGACCAGTCACCGTCGGGTATCTTGTTCGAATTGATCCAGCCGAATAGGAAGGTAAAGAAAGCAGCGCATGCAATTGCGGGTGCGCGGCCAGGCTTGATTGTGCTTGCCGCGACCGAGAATATCAAAAGAAATAGAACCGGTGCCCAAATGAATATGGAGCCCAGCACCGCAAGCGAAGCTACGATGACGTAACGCCAAGTTTCCAAGGGTTGGTTGTGGGCTCGCATTCTATTGAGCTCCCGTATGTTTGCTAAGATCCATTGATTTTCTGATGCTGTTCAATCTACGCGCATAGGTAAAGGCAACAAATATCTCTGCCGCGGCCATTGAATAAAGTGCTGCTGGGGGGCCGGCCAAATTTGACAATGCAAGCCAGGAAAGGGCCATGATCGCAAGGGACAGGCCGTTTCCTGATGCAATGGCGCGGAATTCATGCAAAGCCAAGAGAGTAGTCGAGAATGCTGCGCGTGCACCGATTGCGCAAGTTATCAATCCCCAGCCGGCCAGGTAGGGAAGCGCGCCTCTGTAATCTGATGGGATCCAATGTTCTGGCACCACTAGTGACGCAATGAGTATGGTCACGCCATAAAGAAGTAGCGGAACTACGGAGATGACTACGACCTTGTTTCCGGATTCGATTGCAGACTGCTTGCTCTCTTCTCGTTTCTTGCTGGTTGTGCTCAATCCAACCTGCGATATTACTGGAATTATCTGGAATATCGGCATGAACAACAATCGGGCTGCGTTAACGTCCGCGATCGTGCTCATTCCAAGTGGGGCTAGAATGAGGCTGTGGGCCTGATTTCGGGCAGAGAAGAAGATGTTGCTCAAAATCCCCCATTTCCCGCCGCTCCACGAATCCCTCAGCGTGTGTATCAGTGTCGAGGGAGAAACTTGCGCTGCGTAAGCCAATTTGGTCGGCCTGCAGGCGAGCAGGCTGACGACTGTGGCGGCCGAGTATGTAAAGCCCGCCCACACCACTTTGCTGACTGAGGTCGGTGCGAGAACAATAAGTAAAATTGTCGTGAGCAGCAAAACTGCGCTCGATGCTGTAACTTTTGTGTTTGCTTCAGCAAAGACGAGGTATCGAACTACCAATTCCCTGCAACTCATTGCACACGCCATGCTCGCCGTGATCAGCACTGCAGGGACGTCCAGTTGCCAGTTGATTATGGAAAGGGCGGGAGCGGCAGTCGCACAGATGGCCGCAGCCCCCAGGGTTGCAGCGACAATTATGTAGATCAGAGAGAGGAGTTCAATTTCTCTCTCGGGAGTATTTCGACTTGGTAGGTTTACGACAAACTGGACGGTGAGGCCGGAGGAAATCATTCCGGCAGCTACCAGTGCTATGGAAAAGCACAGGCTATAAAGCCCAAAGCTCTCCTTGGCCGCGGCAAGCAAGAGCCAAGCCGAGACAAGCAAGCTCGACAAGCTTGAGCTTGCTTGACCCAGGAGCGCTGCGAACACGGTCCGCGATCTTGAAAGTAGTTGGACTAATTTCTGCTTCATCTGCAGGCGGTCGTGAACTCGGCGGCTAGGGTGGCTTGAGTATCCCCAATGCTCCTCCATAGCCGCGAGCTATTGCGGAGATAAAGCGGATCGCTGTGACGGCGGTGCCTTTAACTCCCCTTGCCGAGAGCAACTGGGAAGCCATGACTCCGAAGGAGCGCGTGTTGCCTTGCTGCGGTGAGATCGGACTGAACCATCTCCTTGACCATATCCTGCAGCGTGATCTGGGGTGTCCAGCCCAACTCGGCCTTTGCCAAGGAGGGATCCCCCAGCAGTGACTCGACCTCTGCTGGTCTGTAGTAGCGCGGATCTATGCAGACGATTGCATCTCCGACCTTGACGGACGGAGCGGCATCGCCCGTGATGGATCGGACAATCGCTCGTTCATTGACGCCTGTTCCCTCGAAACTAAGTTCGATTCCGAGTTCTTTACATGCCATCACTATGAACTCGCGAACGCTGTACTGCACCCCAGTGGCGATCACGAAGTCTCGAGGTTCGTCCTGCTGAAGCATCATCCACTGCATTCGGACGTAGTCCTTTGCATGACCCCAGTCCCGAAGTGCATCGAGATTGCCCATGTACAAGCAGCTTTCAAGCCCTTGAGCGATATTGGCCAGTCCGCGCGTGATCTTTCTGGTTACGAAAGTCTCGCCCCGGCGCGGGCTCTCATGATTGAACAGGATCCCGTTACAAGCGTACATTCCGTAGCTTTCACGGTAGTTGACAGTAATCCAATACGCGTAGAGCTTCGCAACGCCGTAAGGGCTGCGCGGATAAAAGGGAGTGGTCTCGCGCTGCGGCGTCTCCTGAACCAGCCCGTACAACTCAGAGGTAGAGGCTTGGTAGAAGCGCGTTCTGTCCGTCAATTTAAGGAATCGAATCGCTTCCAGGAGACGTAATGTGCCGATGGCGTCTACGTCAGCCGTATATTCGGGTGCTTCGAAGCTCACCGCGACGTGACTTTGTGCGCCCAGGTTATAGACTTCATCTGGCTGTACCTCGGCGAGAATTCTCGTCAGGTTGCTGGTGTCAGTGAGGTCGCCATAGTGGAGGTGGAATCTGGGGTTCGAATCATGAGGATCTTCATAGATGTGATCAACTCGCTGCGTATTGAAGAGGGACGCACGGCGCTTTATGCCATGAACCTCATAACCTTTATCGAGAAGCAGTTCCGCCAGATAAGAGCCATCCTGGCCAGTAACGCCGGTGATCAGTGCGCGTTTCGTCATTTCTTTCTTTCCCTGCAGTATGCGGTTTCTTCAGTCGGCCCCAAACAGGTCCCGGCTGTACACCTTGTTGGATACGTCGGCGATCAGTTCGGAGGCTCTGTTCGCAAGAATCAGATCCGCCTCCACTTTGAAGGCATTAAGATCCTTTACAACTCTGGATCCATAAAACGTTGAATCATCCAGCGTTGGCTCATAGACGATTACTTCAATTCCTTTTGCCTTAATGCGCTTCATTACACCCTGAATCGCGGAAGCTCTGAAGTTATCTGATCCTGATTTCATGACCAGGCGATAAATTCCTACAACTCTGGGTTTTAGGGAAATAACTTCATCGGCAATAAAATCTTTGCGCGTGCCATTTGACTCGACAATCGCACGGATGAGGTTCTGGGGAACATTCTGGTAGTTTGCCAGCAGTTGCTTCGTGTCCTTGGGCAAGCAATAACCCCCGTACCCAAAGGAAGGGTTGTTGTAATGATTCCCAATGCGAGGATCCAGGCTGACGCCTGCAATGATCTGTCGAGTGTCCAATTCGTGAGTGGCAGCGTACGTATCCAGCTCATTGAAGTAAGCGACACGCATTGCCAAGTAGGTGTTCGCAAAAAGCTTTATCGCCTCTGCTTCAGTTGAATCAGTGAACAGAGTGGGTGCGTCCTTGCTTATCGCTCCTTCTTTCAGCAAGTCTGCAAACACCCTCGCTCGATCAGATCGCTCACCCACGATAATCCGACTGGGATGGAGGTTGTCGTAAAGCGCCTTGCCTTCACGGAGGAACTCAGGGGAAAATATTATTCGATCCGTTTCAAAGCGTGCGCGAAGTTCTTTGGTGCATCCAACCGGAATGGTGGACTTGATCACCATGACGGCTTCAGGATTGATCCGCAGTACGTCCGCAATGACCGATTCCACCGAGCTTATGTCGAAGCAATGACTCTGCGTGTCGTAGTCGGTGGGGGTGGCGATCACAACATAATCGGCATTCGCGTATGCCTCTTGCTTGTCGGTAGTTGCAGTAAGGCTTAGGGTCCCCCTTGCCAAATACTCGCCAATCTCCCTGTCTTCCAGTGGAGTGCGTCCACTATTGATGAGCGCTACGCGTGCCGCGTCAATGTCAAGTGCGAGAACCTGATGATTCTGTGCCATTAGAACGGCATTGGAGAGGCCTACATAGCCAGTTCCGACAACAGCGATCTTCATTGCAAGTCCTTTTGTACCAGTTCAAACACAGTGGGTGGTGCAAGCGAGTCAGGCATATCTTCATTGTCAAATCGTTCTGAAGCCCGCAGTAGACGCCTCCCGGGATGGTATCGTCACCGGGTGAGAATGAAGGCATCTAGCTGATTCAGCTCAGATTGCGACCCGCAGCTCACACGCATCGCCAGCTACGTAGCATAGCAATTCTGCCGCTGCTCGAAGAGGGATCGGATCTCGGTAGCTTGTGGTGCCAATCTTCGCTTTGGCTAATCCGGAGCCTACAATCGCGGCCATCAGTTCGATTGGCGTTCAGAAATTGGTATGCTAATAGGCTTGGTCGGGCGAGGGCGCTAGCGCGTTGGAACTTCGTGAGGCCGCCAGACCATCGTTCTCGAACGGAAGTGGAAGCTATGAGGAGTCAAATGGAGTCCCGGGTAAGCAAGGATGACGAGATTGATCTGCGGGAAGTACTAGGTGCGGTGCTTGACCGTAAATGGCTCATCTTCGCAACCACGGCTTTCTTCATGGCTGCTGGACTGCTGTATGCCTTGCTCGCTCGACCGATCTACCAAGCGCAGTCATTGGTTCAGGTTGAGTCAAAAGTGCCAAGCATCCCGGGTCTCGCTGATCTTGCCTCGTTGGGCGGCAGTGGCAGTACCGCTGCTACCACCGAAGTTGCGCTCCTGACTTCGCGTTCGGTGATTGGCGCTGCAGTTGATCAACTCAATCTGGAAGTTCAGATTGAGCCGCGCCGTTTTCCCTTGCTAGGCAACTTCTTTGTGCGCCGTTACAAGCCACAGGAAGAGGGGGATGTATGCCCGCCGATGTTCGGCCTTGCCCGGTATGGCTGCGGCGGAGATGTGCTCGGTATCCATCGGTTGGAAGTCCCTGCGTCTCTGATCGACTCTACCCTGACTCTAAAAGTTGGAAGCACGGGTAAGGACTTCACGCTTCTGGACGAAGACGGTGAGATGCTGCTTCGTGGTCAGGTCGGTGTACCTGCAGAGGGCCGTGGAGTGAGGTTGGAGGTGGATGAATTGCGTGCGAATCCTGGCATGCAGTTTGAAGTGACCCGGTTGCGCCGCCTTGACGTCCTAGCGTCCCTGCAAAAAGAGCTGAAGGCTACCGAACAGGGCAAGGAGTCCGGCATCCTGAGACTTGTCTATCAGGACACCGACCCATCGCGGGCCGAGTCGTTCGTGCAGCGGGTCGCTGACGCATATGTCCGCCAGAATGTTGACCGTAGCTCCGCCGAAGCTGCCTCGCAGCTGCAGTTTGTTAAGGATCAGTTGCCTACGATCCGCCGCCAAGTGGAGCAGGCGCAGGCGGCGATGAGCGCCTACCAGTCGCAGTCTCGGTCGGTGGACATCACCATGCAGACCAAGGGTCTGCTGGAACAGGAAGTAGCGGTCGAAGCCAGCATCCAGCAGCTGCGCTTGAAGCAGGCCGAAATGGATCGGAGCTTCACGCGCGAGCACCCGGCCTACCGCGCGCTTATGCGTCAGATCGGCGATCTGGAAAGCCGCAAGGGCGGCTTCCAGAAGCAGGTGGGGGATCTACCTGAGACCCAGCAGGAGCTGCTGCGCCTGACCCGTGACCTGCAGGTCAGCAATGAGCTCTATACGGCGCTTTTGAACCAGGCGCAGCAGCTTGACGTGGCCCGTGCAGGCGCGGTCGGCAATGTGCGTATCGTCGATCCGGCCATCGTTGACATCGCCAACCCGGTTGCACCCCGCAAGGCCTTGATCGTCGCCATCGCCACACTCCTTGGTGCCTTCCTTTCGATTGCCTTCGTTTTCCTCCAGCGCATGCTCAACCCGGGCATCGAAGACCCGGCGGATATCGAAGCCCTGGGCCTGCCGGTCTACGCCGCGATCCCGCTCAGCGTGTCCAATACCCTGCCCAAGCTGCGCAAGGGCAAGCATGGTAAGCGCGTGGTAGCCGATGGACGTCAGCATCTGTTGGCGGTATCTGCACCGGCCGACCCGACCGTGGAAGCACTGCGCAGCCTGCGTACCAGCCTGCACTTCGCCATGCTGGAAGCGAAGAACAACATCCTGACCATCTCGGGCCCGCGCCCGGGCGTGGGCAAGACCTTCGTCTCCACCAATCTGGCCGCGGTCATCGCGCAGGCGGGTCAGCGTGTGCTGGTCATCGATGCCGACATGCGCAAGGGC
This sequence comes from Stenotrophomonas sp. YJH_SMC_27, assembly GCF_059369815.1. Taxonomy (NCBI): domain Bacteria; kingdom Pseudomonadati; phylum Pseudomonadota; class Gammaproteobacteria; order Lysobacterales; family Lysobacteraceae; genus Stenotrophomonas; species Stenotrophomonas sp. YJH_SMC_27. The sequence goes on from NZ_JCAFTA010000008.1 coordinate 219,437, forward strand.
ACCCTGCACAAGATCCTGGGTGTCTCGCACCAGAAGGGCCTGTCAGATGTGCTGGGCGGCAAGCTCAGCGTCGACGACGCGATCCATCCGGTGTCCGGCCTGGACAACATGCACTACATGGTGCGTGGTGACATTCCGCCGAATCCGGCCGAACTGCTGATGCACCCGCGTTTCGCGCAGCTGCTGCAGGAGATGTCCGGCAAGTACGATCTGGTGATCGTCGATACCCCGCCGATCCTGGCCGTAACCGACCCGGCGCTGGTCGCCACTCATGCCGGCTCGAGCCTGCTGGTCACCCGTTTCGGCGTGAACCAGGCCAAGGAAATCGAGCTGACCCTGCAGCGCTTCGAGCAGAACGGCGTGCAGATCAAGGGCGCAATCTTCAACGCGGTCGAGAAACGTGCTACCGGCTATTACAGCTACGGCTATTACGAGTACAAGTCCGACGAGAAGGCCTGACCACTTCGCAGGGCAGGATATCGGGGCCCGGTGCGCGCAGGCGCATCGGGCCCTGTCGTTTCTGAGCCTCACCCCCAGCGCAGGAGTATCCTATCGCCATGGCTGATACCCCCCTCACTTCGCCGCAGTCGCCGGCGACGCCGCGTTGGCGGCATTACTGGAGTCTGATGCGCGCTGATCGCCCGATCGGCACGTTGCTGCTGCTGTGGCCCACCTGGTGGGCGTTATGGCTGGCTGCCGGCGGCCTGCCGCCGCTGTGGACCCTGTTCGTGTTCACCGCCGGCGTGTGGCTGACCCGCTCGGCCGGTTGCGTCATCAACGACTACGCCGACCGCTGGCTCGACCCGCATGTGGAGCGTACCAAGTCGCGTCCGCTGGCCACCGGCGCAATCAGCGGCCGTGCTGCGCTGGCGTTGTTCGCCGTGCTGATGCTCGTGGCGTTCGGCCTGGTGCTGACCCTGAACGGCCTGACCATCGGCCTGAGCTTCATCGGTGTGTTCCTGGCTGCCAGCTATCCGTACCTGAAGCGCTACACCCATCTGCCGCAGGTCTACCTGGGCATGTCGTTCGGCTGGGGCATCCCGATGGCGTTCGCCGCCGTGCAGGGCGAGGTGCCGATGCTGGGCTGGCTGCTGTATGCCGGCAACATCCTGTGGTCCACCGCCTACGACACCTGGTACGCCATGGTCGACCGCGAGGACGACCTGAAGATGGGCTCGCACTCCACCGCGATCCTGTTCGGTGATCTCGATCTGGTCATCCAGGGCGTGCTGTACGCGCTGTTCCTGGCCACCATGGCGCTGGTTGGCGTGCGCGGCGGGCTGGGTGGCTACTACCTGGCCGGCGTGGCCGTGGCCACCGCGCTGGTGGTGTACGAATTCTGGATCTGCCGCAACCGCGAGCGCGGCCCGTGTTTCAAGGCGTTCCTGCACAACAACTGGGTGGGTGCCGCGCTGTTTGCCGGCATCGCCGTGGACCTGGCGCTGCGTTGAACCTACGGTGGGGTAGAGCCGGCCGCTGGCCGGCTGCACCCGTTTGTGATTCCGAGGTTTCCGGCCAGCGGCCGGCACTACCCTTCTCCGCCACTACGACCAATAGGTGGCTGACAGCCCGCACCCCACCGCCCAGAATCGATCCATCGAATCTGGGAGGGTAGGCGATGGCCTCGACGGCAGCAGTACAGGACGGCTGGATGGCGCGCGCAGCGCTGCGCTCGGCCGCCTGGGCGGAAAAGTGGTTCCCCGACGCGTATGTGTTCGCGGTGCTGGGCGTGGTCATCGTCGCGCTGGCCGCGATGGGCTTCGGCTCGACCCCGCAGGCCACCGCCAGCGCCTTCGGTGACGGCTTCTGGAGCCTGATTCCCTTCACCATGCAGATGGCCTTCGTGGTCATCGGTGGCTACGCCGTGGCCACCGCGCCGGTGGTCGCTCGCTTCATCGATTTCCTGGCCCGGGTGCCGCGCACCGGGCGTGGTGCGGTGGTGTACGTGGGCCTGGTCAGCATGCTGGCCTCGCTGCTCAGCTGGGGGTTCTCGCTGGTGTTCGGCGGTCTGCTCGTGCGCGCGCTGGCACGCCGCACTGAACTGCGCATGGACTATCGCGCCGCCGGCGCCTCGGCCTACCTCGGCCTGGGGGCGGTGTGGGCGATGGGGCTGAGTTCGTCGGCCGCACAGCTGCAGGCCAACCCGGCCAGCATGCCGCCGGGCCTGGTGGAGATTACCGGCGTCCTGCCGTTTACCGAAACCATTTTCCTGTGGCAGTCGATCGCGCTGACTGCGGTGCTGATTCTGGTCTCGCTGCTGATCGCCTGGTTGACCGCGCCTGCGGCCGGCAGTGCGCGTACCGCCGAGGAGTTCCCCGGCGCCGCGCAGGCCGAGCCGGAGCCGCTGCAGCGGCGCACGCGCCCGGGCGAGTGGCTGGAATACAGCCCGCTGCTGACCGTGCTGCTCTCGTTGCTGGCGTTCGGCTGGCTGTTCAACGAGTTCGCCAACAAACCGGTGGTCACCGCCATCGCCAACCTCAACACCTACAACTTCCTGTTCATTTCGCTGGGCCTGCTGCTGCACTGGCGCCCGCGCAGCTTCCTCAACGCGGTGGCCAAGGCGGTGCCGAGCACCACCGGCGTACTGATCCAGTTCCCGATGTACGGCGGTATCGCGATGATCCTCACCCACGCCGCCGGCGGTGACGGGCAGACCTTGGCGCACCGGCTGTCGAGCCTGTTCGTGCACGTGGCCAGCACCGATTCGTTCGCGCTGGTGATGGGCGTCTATTCGGCGGTGCTGGGCTTCTTCGTGCCGTCTGGTGGCGGCAAGTGGATCATCGAGGCGCCCTACGTGATGCAGGCCGCCAACGAACTGAAGGCGCACCTGGGCTGGGCCGTGCAGGTCTACAACGCGGCCGAAGCGCTGCCGAACCTGATCAACCCGTTCTGGATGCTGCCGCTGCTGGGCGTGCTGGGCCTGAAGGCACGCGACATCGTGGGCTTCACCTTCATCCAGCTGCTGGTGCATATCCCGCTGGTGCTGGGCCTGCTGTGGCTGCTGGGGATGACGCTGGCGTACGTGCCGCCGGTGATGCCATGAATGCAGCGTTGGCTTCCCTGTGTGAGCCGGGAAAGCCAGCCTCGTTCAGCGCGTGTCTCCGGCTGCGAGCGCCATGAATGCGTGCAACGCCGATGACGGCATGAGCACATGCCGAACCCGCATGAATCCTTCAGGCGCTTGTGCCGCAAGAGGTTCCGCGCGTTCATTCACAGGCGTACACACGAATGTAGCCGGCCACCCACGTGTGATTAACCAATCGCTGCAGACGATGGTCCCGTCCACCGCATTCCGCGCGTGGCTTTGGAGATCGGACATGGCACAGCAGAACCAGAACCCGAACCAGAAGCAGCAGGGCCAGCAGAACCAGCAGGATCAGCAGCAGGGGCGCGGCCGCGACCAGCAGCAGCAACAGCAGCAGGAACAGCAGCAGCGCAACCAGCGCAACCAGCAGCAGGGTGGGCAGGACGAGGAAGAGTGACTTCGATGCCCCACCCTGGTAGCCCCCGAAGCCCCGCCCTGTGCGGGGCTTCGCTTATTCCAGCACGCCGATGCGCTGCAGCACCGGCGCCGCCGACATGTCGTTCGGATTGGTGCCCGGCTGATCCTGCGGCACGTCCATGCCCATGCCGCGGTAAAGATCGACCCAGTGCTGGGCGATCTGCCCGGTCTGCGGGTTGCGGAAGTTCATCGGCTGCAACGCGAACACATGGTGCGCACGGAATGCGCGCTCGATGAAGTCCGAGCAGTAGTAGCTGTCCTCGTTCAACACGTACGACGTGTTGTACGGTTTGCCCAGCATCGTGCGTGCGGTCGCGATCGCATCCTTGATGGCGGCCTGCTGCGGTGCCTGCAGGCGATAGACCACGATGTGCCGCTGCCTGGCGCGGGCGTCCTGGCGGAACTCGACCAGGGATTGCCGGCGCGATCCCTTCTCGTCGGCGTGCAGTACCTCCCACCCCTGCGACGCCGAGGCGACAAGGGCCACGTGGTCGAAGCTGGGGCCGTGCTGCTTGCCGGTGGCATCGTCGATGGCCGCGCTGAGGCCGCTGCGGCCGGCGGTGACGAACAGCAGGTCGCCTTCCCGGACCTCCAGTGCGGCCACAACACCAGGCCACAGCGTTGGCGCCAGCAGGGAGAGGGCAAGCAGGAATGCGCGCATGGGGGCCAGGGTCGAAGCATGTGCGGCGTAGTCTAACGGCTGCTGCGATGACGTTGATTTCAGTCCAAGTGTGATATGAGTCTCAATTCAGCATGTCGGGATATTCCTGACAGCGGATGTTGAAACTGAATCGACAGAGGCATGGCTATCCTTGCCTCCCTACCGCGCCGGAACCGCGCGCGACCGCCCGGAATCAGGAGGATCCCTTGAACCAGCTCCGCCCCGTTGCCCTGCTTGCGCTTGCCCTGGGGCTTGCGCTGTCGGGCTGCAAGCCTGCGCCCCAGGCTGCCATCACTGACGCCGCCGCACCGGCTCCGAGCAGCACGGCCGCCGCCACGACGCCGGCCACGCCGGTTGCCGCGGCCCCGGCAGACGCGTCTGCCAGCTGCCCCCATCCGGTCTTCGACGACTTCCTCAAGCATTTCGGCAACGAGATCGCGCTGCAGGAAACGTCCACTGCCGATCCGCTGCTGGACAGCCACATCGATGGCGACGCCGAGCCGGAGCCACGCAAGGTGGAGGAGAAGGTGCCGCTTGCCAAGGTCGAATGGCCGGTGATGCCGGACCCGGCCACGCTGCAACGCCAGGGCCGCGAGATGCAGGTCACCCGCCTGCCCGACGGCCAGGTACAGGTGCAGATGCGCACCCCCGATACCAGCGACCAGCAGATCTACACCTTTGCCCAGAAGCCGTGCTGGCAACTGGTCAAGCGTGAGGACGAATCGATCTGACCCCTGAGCGACCGCCTGCGGGCGGTCGTGTGATTCACCCAAGGAGCACCGCATGCGTCTGTCTCCCGTTGCCCCCGTGCTGGCCCTGATGCTTGCTGCCTGCAGCGGCCCTGAGGCGGCTGCACCGGCGGCGGCCCCCGCTTCTACTGACCCGGCAGCGTCGCCGGCCGCACCAGCGGCTGCCGTTGCGGACCTTCCCACCTCTCTTACGCGCGACGAGACCGGCATGCATATCGATTGCCAAGGCACCCGCCTGCACCTGGCGGCCCAGCCCACCCAAGACACGGACGCTTCCCGGCTGACCACGCTGGAAATCGAAAAGGACGGCGCACGCCAGGCCATTGCTGCGCCCAAGGAGATGGACGGCTATACCGCCGTTGGCCTGGCCTGCGTGCAGGACCGCAGCGGTACGCCGTACTTCGTCGTGCAGTACGGTGAACTGCCGTTCGGCTGCAGCTTCTGCGAGTGGTACTACCTGTACGACGCCAGTGGCCGCCAGTTGACCCACAGCACACCCCCGCTGCGCGGCGCGGAAGGCGAGGAGCAGGAGCCCAACAACGACGAGTACGAGACGTTGATCGACTCGCTCGGCATCAAGCACCCGGAGGTGAACTACATCGAAGACTGAGCGCAGCGGCAGGATGTCGCACGCGCGCTGTGAACGCAGCACCGCAGTACCGCAGTACCAGAAGTACCAGAAGTACCAGGAGCAGTACCCCTTAAGGAAATCCCCTTTTTCATAGAATGGATAGCACAGACATGGCAGACATCTACCAGGACATGGTCCAGCCCCGCGGGGCGGCCTACAGCAGTGACCGCATCAAACCGTGGAGCCACTACCGGGAGCCGATCGACCAGAGCGACGGCCGCCTGCATGGCAATTCCCGCCGGTGGGGCGATGCGACCCCGGAAGTACAGTCACGGGTGATCGACACGATCATCGAGTCGGCGCGCGAGAAGGGCCTGACCCCGCGCGAAACCGCGCACGTGCTGGCCATCGCCCGCGTTGAATCGGGCTTCAACCCCGATGCCGCCGCTGGCACCACCTCGGCCTCGGGCCTGGGCCAGTTCATCGACAAGACCGGCAACCACTACCACCTCAACAGCCGCAACCGCTTCGACGTCGGCGCACAGTCCGATGCACTGGTTGACCATTACATCGATAACCGCACGCTGGCGCACAAGCGCGGCCAGGGTGAGGAGTACATCTACAAGTACCACCACGACGGCCCGACCCGCGATTACGGCGGCCTCACCCTGTCTGAAAAGAAGGTGATGCCGTACGTGGACAAGTACGAGCGGTTCGTGGAGCAGCGCCTGGGCCTGACCCACGGCCAGTCCCATGGCAGCCACGCGGCCCCCGCCGCAGCTGCGGCCACCCACGCGCAGGCCAAGCCGGCAGCGGCGCATGCCGAAGGCCAGACCCGCACCTTCGAGCAGACGATGCAGGTGATGCTGCCCCCGCAGAACGGGGTCAAGCCGCACATTACCGGTGAGTTCGGCGAACACCGCGCGCACAAGCCGCACGGTGGCACCGACTTCAACTATGTCGGCGGCCAGCACGGCCGTAATCTGCAGCACCCGACCGTCAACGCGCCGATCTCCGGAACGGTGACGTTCGTCGGTGGCGACTACGGTACGGTGAAGATCAGGGATGCACAGGGCAACTCGCACGAGATCCTGCACCTGCAGTCGACCCAGGTGAAGGAAGGCCAGCCGATCAAGGCGGGCGAGCCGATCGGCACCATGGGCGGGCGTGGCCCGGGCGGTGCGGGTCAGTATGCCCAGCACGTGCATTACCAGTTGAAGGATCCGCACGGCAAGCTGCTCAGCCCGCAGGACTTCTGGGACCACGGCAAGCTGAAGGAAACCGGCAAGGGTGGCCATTCGCATGATGCCGACCACAACGGTGTGCTGCGCCAGGGGGCCAAGGGCGAGGAAGTGACTGCGCTGCAGAAGGAACTCAACCGCCTGGGCGTGCGCGACGGCCAAGGCAATCCGCTGAGCGAGGATGGCAAGTTCGGTGCCAATACCAGGGACGCACTGATCGCCTACCAGAAGCAGCACGGGCTCACCGCCGATGGCGTGGCGGGTCCGGCGACGCTGGGCAAGCTGGCCGAAGGCCGCAGCCATGCCGAGGCGGCGCCGAAGGGGCCGCAACTGGGCGACAAGGCGCATCCGGATACGCCGCTGCACAATGCGATCCGTGGCCACATGCCGGGCATGATCTGCAACGAGATGAGCGCGTATGTGACCGCCCAGGCCAAGGCCGCCGGCATCGATTCACCGGAGAAGCTGCAGGGCGTCACCGTGCAGGATGGCAAGGCCTTCGTCATCGGCACCGTTCCCGGCTTCCGTACTGCGGTGGACATGACCCAGACGGCACCGAGCCTGCAGGAGACCAGCGCTGCAATGCTGGCCAAGCATGAGCCTTCGCAGCAACACGTGCAGGACGAGCAGCAGCGCGTGGCCATGGGCCGCTGACCGCTGCGTGTGAAGAGGTGTGTGGTAAAGGAGGCCGGCCGGGGTAATCCGGCCGGCTTTTCCGTTCATGGGGCAAGGACATACACGGATGACGTTTCGCATGATGCACAGCACGCCGCCATTGCAAAGCATGGCGTCCACATGAGCCGGGTGCTGCGGTGGCGCAACGCATGGCAGCGGGTAGGGCTGGCACTGCTGCTCTGCCTGTTGCCGCTGCCAGTGCTGGCGGCGGCCGCGATCCCGGCACTGGATGACCCGGTGGTGGACACCGCCAACGCGCTGTCCGCCAGCACCCGCGCCACGCTGCGCGAGCAGGCATTGCAGCTGCAGGCACGCAAAGGCGCGCAACTGCAGGTGCTGGTGGTGCCCAGTGTTGGCGATGACGGCATCGAAGCCTATGCACAGCGCGTCTTCGAACAGTGGCAGCTGGGCCGCGCCGGTGTCGATGACGGGGTGTTGCTGCTGGTGGCAGTGCAGGACAGGCGCGTACGCATCCAGACCGGCTATGGCCTGGAAGGCACCATTCCCGATGCCTATGCCGCGCGCATCATCGACAAGGCGATCGTGCCGCGCCTGCGTGAGGGAGACCTGGACCAGGGCCTGCTGGACGGCAGCAAGGTGCTGGTGGCGTTGATCGATGGCGAGCCGCTGCCGCCCCAGGAAGATTCATCCGCACGCAACCTGTTGCCAGCGGATTGGCGCACAGGGGATTCGGTCGTTGCCCTGACGTTGCTGGTGGGGTTCCTGGCCGGTCTGTGGCGATCACCGCCGCGCCTGCTGGCCACCAGGACCGAGGCCGAGTTCAGCTTTAAACGCCGTGAGCGGCGGCGCAAGGCATTGGCAGCCAATGCGGCAATGCCCAGGCCGAATTGGCCGACATTGCCTGCCTGGGGTAGACCGCTGCTGGTAACGGCAGTGATGGCCGCTGGGTTGGTTTCGGCGACGCTGCTGCTGCCGCGGCATGTGCTGCCTGCGCTGTTCTTTGTGCTGTTACCTGCTGTACCGGTGGCGGCGCTGGTGGGGGGGGGCTGGCGTCGCAGCCGTGGTGTGCGCATCGTGCTGTGCGGCATGTTGGCCGTCAGTATCGTTTTCTTCGCGGTGATGCTGATCCGTGGCCAGTTGCCGCCCAGCCTTGCCCTGCACACGTTGCTGAACCTGGCGGTCGCCCTTGCCGCCATGCTGGTGTTCTTCCTGGTGCAGGCCGGCCGCGCGCGCTGGCGCAGGAACCGCAACAGCTTCGCCGTGCGGCTGGTGGTACTGGTGCTGTTGACCGGCGCCTATGCGCTGGGCGCGCTGCTGGCCATCGACCGGGCCAGCGACGAGAACGCACGCGTGTTGGCGATGATCGTGTCCAGCGTAGGCACGCTGTTCCTGTACTTCATCTGGCTGTTCACCCTGCTGCCCGGCGAAAAAGCACGCAGCGGACGAAGGTCGTCCCAAGGCTACCGTTCCTCGTCCAGCACCTCGTCGTCGAGTTCGTCCTCGAGCAGTTCCGGCGGCTGGTCCGGTGGTGGTGGTCGCAGCGGCGGCGGCGGCGCTTCGGGCAGCTGGTAGCTCAGGCCGCCCACACCCGCCAGCCCAGCGCGGCATCGCGCAGTTCGCCGCTACCGTTCACATCACCCACCTGCAGCTTCACGCCCTGCGCATTGGGCAGGTCTTTCTGCTCGGGGAACCAGCGCCGGTCCGCAGCAACCACGATCAGCAGGCCCTCGTCGTCGCCCACCGGCGCGAACTGCGGCGACGGCGGGCTGATCGGCTGCAGGCCGAAGCGCTGGCTGGACTGTTCGCGCACCGCGTCGACATCATGGCTGGGCAGGCCAACCTCGCTCAGGCAGGTCAGCTCGCTGCCATGGAAGGCGCCTGCGCGCGTGCTGACTGGAAGACGGCGCCGGCCGATCAACTCGAGGATCAGGCCGTCCGGGCCGGTGAAGTACACCGACTGCGACTGCCAGCTGCTCTCCAGCGCAAAGTAATCCAGGCCCTCAGGATTACGTTGCAGCGGGGTACGTTCGCGCAACCAGGCCATCGCCTCGCCGAAGCGGTTGTCCGGTACGTTGAAGGCCAGGTGCACGCCACCGACGGGGTAATCACCCGCCGGCTGCAGTTCGATGGTGCTCCAGCCGATGTGCACATGGTTGCCGACCACGCGCTGCTGCAGCACATCATGGAAATACGCGGCCACGGAAGCGACGTCGGATACCGGCAGGGTGAGGTGCAGCAGGCGCATGATCGATTCTCCGTGGACGCGCCCACTGTAGCGCCGGGCCACGCCCGGCGGCCACTAGCGCAGTGAATGGTCGAAGAACCGCACTGCTGCGTCCACTGTCTGCGCGTGGGTCTTTGCCTTTGGCACTGACGTGCTGCAGAGGTCCTGCAGCCGCTGCTGCCCGGTCGGGGTGCATGCGGCGAGGAAATCGTAATGGCCGACACCTGGCAGCAGCTGCAGTGCAGCGCCCGCAATCACCGCACGCGCGGCCGCGCCATTGGTCTGTGGCGGCGCAACCGTGTCAGCCTCGCCAAGCACAATCGACACGGGCAGCCGCAACGAGGCCAGCTGCTCGGGCGCGAAGGCCTGGATGATCGCCGGTGCCAACAGGAACACCGCGCGCACGCCGGGAATGGCGCGTGCGTCGTTGGCGTGGGACATCCACGGCGACAGCTCGGCCGACGCCGCAGCGGCAACACGCGCCTCCATCGTGTGCGTTGCCGCTTCCTGTTGAGGCCGGCAGACGCCGTCATCCGGATGCGCCGTGCAGAACGCCAGCAGTCGCTGCAGGTCCGGTTGCGCCCCAGCCGCCAACAGCGCGGTGTAGCCACCGGCCGAGAAACCGGCAACACCCAGGCGTTCAGGATCGACGTGCGGGCCCAGCACTGGATCGGCCTGCACGGCCGCCAGTGCCGCGCGCAGATCATCCGCGCGCAGCCAGGTCAACATGCTGCCATGGAGGGTCATCTGGTCGGCACCATTGTTGCCGGGATGATCGACCGCGATCACCAGATAACCTTTCCGTGCCAGCGCGGTGCCCAGCCAGCCCATCATGCGCGCGCTGCCGCCGTTGCCATGCGACAGCAGCAGTGTCGGCAGGCGAGCGCCTGCGGGCGGCGCATCCATCGCCGAGCGACCAACATCGAACAGGGGCGTGCCAGGCGGCCCGATGGTCACCTCGACTTCGCTGCTATCGGCCGGTGCCGGATACCACACCGTGTAGCGCAGGGTGTTGCGGTGCTGCGCATCGCGCACGGCGGCACTGGCCACCGTCGTGGTGCCATGGCGCTCGCCGGCTTTCCAGGTGTCGCCTGCGTGGGCGGAGAGCGCCGCTGCCATCAGCAGCAGCCCGACAATTGTGATGTTCACGCGCATCTTCAGCTCCATGTCAGCAGGGACGTTCGTCTACCGGCAGCCAGATCTCTACGCCGCCGTTGCCAGTGTGCTCGTTGAACCGGGCGTCGTAGCGCTCCAGGTCCGGCGCGTCGGCCAGGCTGAGGCCGGCGCTGGGCAGGTAGTGATCCAGCAACCAGAACCAGGTCGAGCGGATGGCCGAGATGTGCCCGCCGTGCCAGGCCACCAAGTAGCGTCGTGCGGGCACATCCACGCGCTGCCAGTGCGCGGGTACAGGGCCAAGTGAACCAATCGGCAGCGCGGCGATATAGTCGAAGCCGCCGTCGTCGTCGTTGTTGCAGCACACCCCAAAACTGACCGGGGCCGGCGCCGGCCATTCCCGGTTGAGCTGGGCCCACTGCCCGGGAATGGCACCGCCGCTGTTGCGGGTATGGCGCATGCCGATGCCGGCCAGCTGGAAGGCCGGGGTGTCGAGCAGCTGTGGCGCCTCAGCGCAGGCAGCCGGCGCCTCGTCCACGCGGATCGCCTGCACCAGCGCCAGCCCATCGGTGCCCTGTTCGCGTACCCGTTCCGGTGTCTGCCCGAACTGTTCGCTGAAGGCACGGGTAAACGCGGCATGAGTGGTGTAGCCCGCGCCAATCGCCACCTGCAGGATGTCGCATGCGCCGTTGGCCAGCCGCTGCGCGGCCGTTGTCAAGCGGCGCCCACGCAGGTAACGGACCACCGACGTGCCGGTGCGGGCCTGGAACAGGCGCGACAGATGGAATGGCGACAGTCCCACCGCAGCGGCGATATCGGCCAAGGCCAGCGGCTGCTCCGCATGGGTTTCGATGTACCACACCGCCTTGCCTGCCGCACTCATCCTGTCGTTCCATGAATCCGATGCTGGACACAGTAGCGGATCGGCAGGCGCGGCGTTTAGCAGTTCTTGCGCCTGCGCGGACTCAAGCTGTCGCACTGACGTCATGCCTCCTTCACAGATCGCGCCGAGACTGCGCGCCTTGTCCAGGCCTGGGATATCCCCAGCAGGTGCTGGCCCTGTCGCGTCCTCCCGGAGTCCTGCCGTGCATCGTTCGAAGCTTTCGCGTTCCATCCTCCTCGCCCTTTCCATGGCCAGCGCAGGAGGCGCGATCGCAGCGGAGGCCGATGCGGTCGATGCCGCAGGCGGCAGCCGCGCCGCGCCCACCCAGCTTGATGCAATGCTGGTCACCGGTACCCGTGCCTCCAACCGCACCCAGTTCGAAACACTGGCGCCGGTGGACGTGTTCAGCAAGGAAGACATCAGCTCCGTTGAATCCACCGACCTGAAGGACGTGCTTGCCCAGCTGGTGCCATCATTCGTGGTGCAGCGCCTGCCGATGGCCGACGGGCAGGTGTTCGTGCGTCCGGCCACCCTGCGTGGCCTGTCGCCGGACCAGACCCTGGTGCTGGTCAACGGGCGTCGCTTCCACCGCAGCGCGCTGCTCGGCAACCGTGGTGCACAGGCGGCCGACCTTGCACAGATTCCGACCAGCGCGATCAAGCGCATCGAAGTGCTGCGCGACGGCGCATCGGCGCAGTACGGCTCGGACGCCATCGCCGGTGTCATCAACATCATTCTTGAGGACGGCCCCGGCACCGGGATCACCGCCGGCTATTCGCAGTACGCGCAGGGCGACGGTGCCTCGCGCGACTTCAGTGCGCGCACCGGCTGGTCGCTGGGCGACTATGGCAGCCTGGTGCTGTTCGCCGAGTCGTCCAATTCAGACGCCACCTCGCGTACCCGCCAGCGCCCGGATGCGATCGCCTTCCAGGCTGTACATCCGGAGCTGGAGGTGCCCAACCCGGTGCAGCGCTGGGGCCAGCCGGAACTGGAGAGTCGCCGCGTCGGCTTCAACGTGAAGGCCAATGCCAGCGAGACGCTGGAGCTCTATGCCTTCGGCCTGTACAGCCACAGCGATGGCGTCAGCGATTTCAATTGGCGCAATCCGGACACCACCACCGGCGCCTACCGCACCACCGTCATCTTCCCGGGCTGGAACCTGCGCTCGATCTACCCGGTGGGTTTCAGCCCGCAGTACGGCAACGTCCAGAACGACCTGCAGCTGGTCGGCGGCCTGCGCGGCGAGATCACACCGAAGCTGCGCTGGGACGTGAGCGCCTCGTATGGCCGCAACGCCATCGACTACAGCCTGAAGAACTCGATCAATGCCTCGCTCGGCCCGGCCAGCCCGACCGACTTCGATCTCGGCCGCCTGACCCAGACCGAGAAGAACGCCAACGCCGACTTCAACTATGAGTGGGACGTGGCCGCGATGACCAGGCCGATCAACGTCGCCTTCGGTGGCGAGTTCCGCCAGGAGACCTACCAGGTGCGCGCCGGTGACCCGGCGTCATACGCGGTGGGGCCGGGCGCGGCTGCAGGCCTGGAGGCCAATTCCAATGGTGCGCCCGGTTTCTCGGCCAGCCAGGCCGGGCAGTGGAGCCAGCGCAGCAAGGCTGCCTACGTGGACATGGAGGTGCCGCTGGGCGAGCGCTGGAGCATCGGCGCGGCCAGCCGCTACGAGGACTTCTCCAGCTTCGGCAGCACGCTGGATGGCAAGCTGTCGGCGCGCTTTGCGATTACCCCGGACGTGGCCCTGCGCGGCACCGTGTCGACCGGCTTCCGCGCACCGACGCCGGCGCAGCTCAACACCACCAGCACCAGCCAGGGCCTGGACACGCGCACGCTGCAGATCTTCACCAGTGGCCGCCTGTCGCCGAACGATCCGCTGGCGCAGCTGCTCGGTGCCAGGCCGTTGAAGCCCGAAGAATCGCGCACCGCCTCGCTGGGCCTGACCTGGCGCACCGACCTGGGTCTGTCCGGCTCGGTGGATGTCTACCAGATCAAGCTCACCGACCGCTTCAGCCAGTCGGCCAGTTTCGCCATTCCGGCCGGTACGCCCAATCCGCTGGGCTATACCTCGGTGAACTATTTCACCAACGACTTCGATACCACCACCACCGGCGTGGACGTGGTCGGCAACTACCTGCGCGACCTCGGCGCGGGCCGCATGACGCTGACCCTTGCCTACAACTACAACCGCACCCGCGTGGACAACGGCAGCACCTCGGTGGCAACCAATGAGACCCAGCGCGTGCTGTTCGAAGACCGCCTGCCCGAGCACAAGGGCAGCCTGACCGGCAGCTGGGACATCGGCGCCTGGTCGCTGATGGCACGCATGCGCTACTACGGCGCCTGGACCGATTCCAGCGGCAATGCGGTGGGCGATATCTACCAGCGCTTCGGCGCGATGAGCTTCCTCGACCTGGCTGTGGGGTATCGCATCAATGAGCATCACAGCCTGCGCGTCGGCGCCGACAATGTGTTCGACCGCTACCCGGATGAGGCCACTTTCCAGGCCAGTCGCGGCCTGGTCTACTCGCGCAACGCGCCGTACGACACCGACGGCGCCAACCTGTACGCGCAGTACCGGCTGAGCTTCTGATGGACCCGACCCGCCGCTTCCTGTTGCGTGCCGGCTCCTTGCTGCCGGCCGCAGCCGCACTTTCTTCACTGCCCGCCATGGCTGCCACGCGTTACGCTGCGTCCATGCAGATTCCCGCAACGACCGTCGCGCCGGACGTGCTGGCCCGCGATGAAAACTACTGGGCCGCCGTGGCCAGCCACTTCGACATCACCGACGAAGTGAACCACCTGGAGAATGGCTACTGGGGCGCGATGGGCCGCGAAACGCTGGCCAGTTACCAGCGCCATACCGCTGAAGTGAACCGTGGCAACGCCTGGTATGGCCGTCATGCGTTCCCGGCGCAGTACATGGCGGTGCAGCGGCAGGTGGCCGAACTGCTGGGCGTGGGCGCGGATGAGATCGCACTGACCCGAGGCGCCACCGAGGCGATGCTGGCGCTGATCGGTGGCTACAATCGCCTGCGGCCCGGCGACCAGGTGCTGTACGCCGACATCGACTACGACAGCATGATCGGTGCGATGCGTTGGCTGCAGCAGCGCCGTGGCGTGCAGGTCGAGCGCATCGCGCTGCCGGTGGTGCCCGACCATGTGCAGATCCTGCAGGCCTACGAGGCCGCGTTCGCGCGGCTGCCACGCCTGAAGCTGGTGCTGCTGACCCAGGTCAGCCATCGCCATGGGCTGGTGCTGCCGGTGGCCGAAATCGCCGAACGTGCGCGGGTACGCGGCATCGACGTGATCGTTGATGCGGCGCACGGGTTCGGCCAGATCGACTACGCGGTGCCGCAGCTCAAGGCCGATTTCGTTGGCATCAACCTGCACAAGTGGATCGGCGCACCGGTCGGCGTCGGCGCGATGTATGTGCGCAAGGGCCGCGTTGCGGACCTCGACCCGTACATGGGCGAGACCGACGATGGCCGCGTGGGCAGCCGTGTGCACACCGGCACGGTCAACTTCGCCGCTTACCTGGCGCTGCCAGAAGCGATCGCGCTGCACCAGCGTATCGGCGCGGCCAACAAGCAGGCGCGCCTGCGCTACCTGCGCGAGCGCTGGACGGTGCCTGCGCGGCAGATGGCGCATATCGAAGTGCTGTCTTCGCCGGATCCGGCGCTGGCCAGCGCCCTGGCCAGCTTCCGCCTGCGCGGGCGCACCAGCGTGGCAGACAACATGGCGCTGCAGAAGCGCCTGCTGGACGAGCATCGCGTGTTCACCACCCATCGCGACGGGTTGGACTCCGGCGCCTGCGTGCGGGTGACGCCGTCGGTGTTCACCCGGCCGCAGCAGATGGATGCGCTGGTGCAGGCGCTCTCCGCCCTGGCCTGATCATGAACGGTAGTGCCGGCCGCTGGCCGGCAACCTCATGATCGTCGCCCACGAGCAGCTGCCGGCCAGCGGCCGGCACTACCGATCGGGTGGGTGCCGACCGTTGGCCGGCACATCCCATTCCACGCCTACCGCTCGATCGCCGGCAACGCATCGGACAACAACAACCGGTCAATCCGATGCAACGCACTCTCCAGCTGCCCTCGGTCCGCTGCCAGCCCCAGCGACAAACGCACGCCATACTGGTGCGAGACCCCCGGCGGACAAAACGCCGATGACGGCGCAATCGCCAGCCCCTGCAACTGGGCGGTACGCACCAGCGTGGCATCGGTCCACGGCGCCGGTATCCGGCACCACGCATGCAGCCCTTCCGCGCGCTGCAGCAGCGACGGTGCCAGCAGGTAACGCGCCATGCGCATTCGTTCGCGTGCCTCGGTGCGTACCTGGGCCAATAGTGATTGCGCCGAGCCATCCAGCAGCAGCTGGCTGGCCAGCGCCGACACCAGCGGATGCCCCATCAGTCGCGTCGCCCGCAACGCCGCCGTCATCGCCTCGGCGTGCACAGCGCTCGGGCATTGCACGAATGCGGTGCGCAGGCCGGGGCTGATCACCTTCGACAGCGTCGCTACATAGAACACATGGCGCGGTGCCAGTGCTGCCAGGGGTATCGGTGCCTCTTCGGCGAGGTGCCAGTACGGATCATCTTCAATCGCCAGCAGGCCTTCGCCTTCCAGCACACGTGCCAGCACCTCGCGCCGCTGCAGCGGCAGGGTCAGCGCGGTCGGGTTCTGGCAGGTGGGGTTGAGATAGACCAGGCGCGCGCCGCTTTCGCGCGCCTGCCGCAGCAGCGCTTCAGGGCACATGCCGTGTTCGTCGCTGTCCACCGGCATCAGCCGACGCCCCAGCGCCGCTGCGGCCTGCAACAGGCCCGGATAGACCAGCGCATCGCACAGGATCGCGTCGCCATCGCGGCCCTGGCTGAGCAGGATCGCGGCCAATGCCACCTGCGCGCCTTCGGTCAGCAGCAGGCAGTCGTCATCCACGGCGCCCAGCATCGGCTGCAGCCAACGCGCCGCAGCATGGCGATCAGTGGGGTTGCCGCCACCCAGGTGATACGTCATCAGGTTCGGCGCGTTGCTGCGTGCAAGCACGGCGGCGGCACCACGGCGCAGCGTCTCTGCCAGCGCGTCGGCGTCGGGCACCGGCGGCACGTTCATGCTCAGGTCCACCACTTGGTCGAAGCCGGCCTTGGGCGGTGCGATGAAACTGCCCTGTGGCCCGCGCGCTTCGATCAGGCCGCGTTTGCGTGCTTCATCGAATGCCCGCGTTACCGTGGTCAGGTCGACGCCGAGCTGCTGCGCCAACGCGCGCTGCGAGGGCAGGCGCTGCCCCGGTGCAAGACCGCCGCGGCGCACCGTGCGCTCCAGCGAATTGACGATGCGCAGGTAGATCGGCCCGTTGTGCGCGAGCACGTCCTGCACCCATTCGCGGGCTGCGACATCCGGTCGCGGCATGTACGGAGCATGTCGGGGCGTATCGTTGCTTCCGACGGCGGGAGCCTGTCCATAACCATCGGTCGGTTCGGACAGGTGACCGCCGTTGTTGTTTGCGGCGGCCGAACCGGCCCGCGTCGGTGATGTCATTGCGCGTCCTCAGCGCTTGGCCTGCCAGGGGCAGTAGCAGCCCACGGCAAGCAGTCCTTTCGGGCGCACGGTTTCGCCGCGCACCAGTCTGTCCAGCAGCGGTTCGACGAAGCTGTTGGCCGAGTTGCAGACCATGCCGATGCTGTACGGGCCGGCATACGCCAGATGGCCGTGCCGGTCCCAGATCGCCACGGCAGGGCTGGCCGGGATGTGTTCGATACCGTCGATGGTCGGCAGGTTGATCACCTTGTTGCGCAGCGGCTCGGGCAGCGCGCCCTGCGTGCCAGGGCGGCGGATCGCGTAGAAGTCGATGCCGGCACGGCGGTACATGCTGATCAGGTAGCTCAGGTGCGCACCGGTCTCGCGGTTGCACACGCCGCAGGCCGGGTCCCAGAAATGCACCACGCGGATGCGGCCGGTATCTCCGGCCAGATCGGCCGGCAGGCGCAGCTGCGAGTCGTCGAAGACGATGGCCTGTTCGGTGAAGGTGGACTGCGCGCTGTAGCCGAAGTACTGCCACAGCGCAGCCGCCACGCCGGCCATGAACAGGCAGGCGAGGGCGATCATCGTCGGCAGCAGCCAGCGGCGACGCGGCGCGGCTGCGCCCATCAGGACGCGTCCCCGCCGAACTTGTGCACGTACTGCTTGCGCATCTCGCGGCAGGAGTCGGCCTGCGCGCGGCGCTGGATCTCGCTACGCGACGGATCCTCGCTGCGCTGCACGCACTGGTCGATGGCGTGGCGCTCGGCGGCCTTTACGTCCACGGTCTGCGGCTGCAGGCAGACCCAGGCCAGCGCGGCCAGCATCAGCACCACAAAGCCACCGCACCCGGCCATCACCAGGTGGAACTTCAGTTTCTCGGCGCGCATCGATGCACGTCCCTTCATCCATACATTGCATACAAAATATCATTTTGTATGGATTGGGCGCCATGCGTTCGGTTCAGACAATGGCGTTGTGCCGGGCCTCGGGAACTTCGGACAGGATCTCGTTCAGCTTGGCCAGCGCCCCGGCCAAAGCGCCCTGGTCGACCGCGCCGCCCAGCGACAGGCGGA
The DNA here is from genome assembly GCF_059369815.1 of Stenotrophomonas sp. YJH_SMC_27. Lineage (NCBI taxonomy): Bacteria > Pseudomonadati > Pseudomonadota > Gammaproteobacteria > Lysobacterales > Lysobacteraceae > Stenotrophomonas > Stenotrophomonas sp. YJH_SMC_27. The sequence continues at coordinate 237,621 of NZ_JCAFTA010000008.1, forward strand.
TGGCGTTGCCCGGCGGCGGCTCTTCCACGCTGAAGGCGTCCGAGCTGGCGATGCCCAGCCCCTGTTCCTGCGCGGCCTGGATCAGCCGGTACTGGTCCAGCCGTGGCGGCAGCGGCAGCCATACGTGCAGGCCGGCCGGGTGCGCCCGCGCGCGGGACGGCAGGTACCGCGCCGCAATCGCCTGGCGCTCGCGCAGCTCCTGCTGGAAGCGCCGTACCATGTCCTCGGCCTGGCCGCTGCGGATCCACTGTGAGGCCACCGCCACCATCGACTGGGTCGGCATCAGCGCGATCGCACGCAGGGCGTCCAGCACCGGTTCCATCGGTTCGCCGGCCGGCACCACCAGGTAGGCGGTGCGCAGGCCCGGTGCCAGGCACTTGGAAAGGGTGGAGATGTAGTAGACCGGGCAGCCGGCGTCGCGGTGGGCGGCCAGCGGCGGCGCGGCATCACCGGCCAGCAACCAGTAGGGATCGTCTTCGATCACGGTCAGATCGTGGCGCTTCGCCACCGCCAGCAGGGCCTGCCGGCGCTGCGCCGACATCGTTGCCGTGGTGGGGTTCTGGATGGTCGGCACCAGGTACAGCAGGCGCGGCCGGCGCAGCTGGCAGGCTTCTTCCAGCGCCTCGGGCAGCATGCCTTCAGCGTCCATCGCCACCGGCACCACGCCCCGCTGCAGCACGCGCGCGGCGGCCAGCAGGCCCGGGTAGGTCAGCTGTTCGGCGGCGATCAGCTCGCCCGGCTGGGTGCGGGCCAGGATCAATGCGCACAGCGCGGTCTGCGCACCGGGACAGATCACTACCTGGTCAGCGCCGACCGTACCCAGCATCGGTACCAGCCACTGTACGGCGGCGGCGCGGTCCTCGCGGGTGCCGGCGCCGACGTGGTAGCTCATCAGTTCGCCCTGGCCCAGCTGCTGGCCCACGTGCTGGAAGCCGGCCTCCATGCCCTGTGCGAACGGCGCGCTGCCCAGCAGCGGCGGGATGTTCATGCTCAGGTCGACCGAGGTGCTGCGGTTGCCGGCCGACAGCGCAATGAAGGTGCCGCCGGCGCCCTGCGCATCGAGCAGGCCGGCCTGGCGCAGCTCGGCAAAGGCACGGGTGACCGTGGTCAGGTCCACGCCCACCTGCTGGGCCAGGTCGCGCTGCGGTGGCAGGCGGTCGCCCGGGCGCAGCACGCCGTCATCCACCGCTTCGCGCACCTGCTGGGCAATCTGCAGGTACAGCGGGCCGGCACCCTCGCGGAAGGGGCGGACCCAGGTGCGATTGGGATGTTTCAGGCGGCGGCCGGCGGCAGGTGGCGTCATCGGTCAGATTTTTCCATACGTGCAGATGCACAAGTCCATACAATGTTGTATCTTGTATGGGCTTGATTGGAGTGGTTCGCCTGCTTGTAGGCGACCTCGTACCCACAGTGTAGCCGCTCCACGCCCGGGCGCTGCGCGCAGGCGAGCCGGTCAAGCGCGCTTCTTCAACAGGGTTGACCTCCAATGAATATCTGCTGGAACCGCATCCGCCTGGCGCTGGTCGCTCTGGCCTGCGTCGGCCTGTCGGGCTGTGACTGGGTGCTGCTGGATTCGAAGGGCATGGTCGGGCTCGCCCAGCGCGACCTGATCCTGATCTGCATCGGCCTGATGCTGATCGTGGTGATACCGGCCATCGTGCTGACCTTCGTGTTCGCGTGGCGCTACCGCGCCGGCAACACCAAAGCGAAATACACGCCGGACTGGTCGCACTCCACCAAGGTGGAGATCGTGGTCTGGGGCGTGCCGCTGATCATCATCGCGGTGCTGGCGGTGATCGTGTGGAAGTCGACCCACGAGCTGGACCCCTACAAGCCGCTGGACGTGGCTGGCGAACCGCTGCACGTGGACGTGATCGCCACCGACTGGAAGTGGGTGTTCGTGTACCCGGACCTGGGCATCGCCACGGTCAACCAGCTCAACTTCCCGGCCAACCGCCCGCTGGCATTCAACATCACCTCCAACTCGACGATGAATACCTTCTTCATCCCGCAGCTGGGTGGGCAGATCTACGCGATGGCCGGCATGCGCACGCAGCTGCACCTGATCGCCAACGAACCCGGCCAGTTCCGCGGCATGTCCGGCAACTACAGCGGGCATGGCTTCTCGAACATGAAGTTCATCGCCACTGCCAGCAGCAACGAAGACTTCGAGCGCTGGGTGGCCGAAGTGCGCAGCGCGCCCGACGCGCTCAGCTTCACGCAGTTCAAGGCGCTGGCCGCGCCGTCGAAGAACGCACCGGTGCAGCACTTCTCCAGTGTTGAACCGCTGCTGTTCAAGAAGGTCATCGACCAGTTCATCGGCGTCGGTGAGAACACCGCTGCTGCTACCCCGGCCGGCGCTGCCGGTGGTGCCCAGGTTTCCCAGGAGTAACGAACATGTTGGGTAAATTGACGTGGGAGGCCGTGCCGCTGCACGAGCCGATCGTCGTGGTCACATTGGCGGCCATGGTGCTGGGTGGCCTCGCGCTGCTTGGCGCAGTGACGTACTTCAAGCTGTGGGGCCCGCTGTGGCGCGACTGGTTCACCACCGTGGACCACAAGAAGATCGGCATCATGTACGTGGTGGTGGCGCTGGTCATGCTGGTGCGCGGCTTCGCCGACGCGCTGATGATGCGCGCACAGCTGGCCGCGGCCGGGCCAGGCAGTGACGGCTTCCTGCCACCGGAGCACTACGACCAGATCTTCACCGCGCACGGCGTGATCATGATCTTCTTCGTGGCCACCCCGTTCGTGGTCGGCCTGATGAATATCATCGTGCCGCTGCAGATCGGTGCGCGCGACATGGCGTTCCCGTTCCTCAACGCCTTCAGCTTCTGGATCTTCGTGGTCGGCGCAGCGCTGATGATGATCTCGCTGGGCGTTGGCGAATTCGCCATGACCGGCTGGGTGGCCTATCCGCCGCTGTCCGGCATCGAGTTCAGCCCAGGCGTGGGTGTTGATTACTACATCTGGGCGTTGCAGGCATCCGGTATCGGCACCTTGCTGACCGGCGTCAACCTGTTCATCACCATCCTGCGCATGCGTGCGCCGGGCATGACCCTGATGAAGATGCCGGTGTTCACCTGGACCGTGCTGGTCACCAGCGTGATCATCATCGCCGCCTTCCCGATCCTGACCGTGGCGCTGGGTGCGCTCACCCTGGACCGCTACCTGGACTTCAACTTCTACACCAACACATTGGGTGGCAACCCGATGATGTACGTGAACCTGGTGTGGGCCTGGGGCCATCCGGAGGTGTACATCCTGGTGCTGCCGGCGTTCGGCATCTTCTCCGAAGTGACCGCCACGTTCGCGCGCAAGAAGCTGTTCGGCTACAAGTCGATGGTCGGCGCCACGCTGGCGATCGGCATCCTGTCGTTCATCGTCTGGCTGCACCACTTCTTCACCATGGGCTCCGGTGCCAGCGTCAATGCCTTCTTCGGCATCATGACGATGATCATCGCCATCCCCACCGGCGTGAAGATCTTCACCTGGCTGTTCACCATGTACGGCGGCCGCGTCGAGTTCAGCGTGCCGATGCTGTGGACCATCGCCTTCCTGGTCACCTTCACCATCGGTGGCATGACCGGCGTGCTGCTGGCCATTCCGGGCGCGGACTTCCTGCTGCACAACAGCCTGTTCCTGGTCGCGCACTTCCACAACACCATCATCGGCGGCGCGCTGTTCGGCTACCTGGCCGGCTTCGCCTACTGGTTCCCGAAGGTGTTCGGCTTCACCCTCAACGAGCGCCTGGGCAAGTGGTCGTTCGCCTGCTGGGTGATCGGCTTCTACCTGGCCTTTATGCCGCTGTACATGCTGGGCTTCATGGGCATGACCCGTCGCATGAACCAGTACGACAACCCGGCGTGGACGCCGTACCTGATCGCCGCCTTCATCGGCGCGCTGTTCGTGTTCGCGGGCATCATCCTGATGCTGGTGCAGATCTACGTCAGCGTTCGCGACCGCAAGCGCAACCTGGACCTGACCGGCGACCCGTGGAACGCACGCACGCTGGAATGGGCCACGCCGTCGCCGCCGCCGTTCTACAACTTCGCCGTGGTGCCCAAGGCCGATGAGCTGGACGCCTTCCACGAAGCGAAGAAGCGCGGCCTGCCGCCGCCGCCGAAGAAGTACGCACCGATCCACATGCCGAAGAACACCGGCGTGCCGCTGATCCTCAACATCTGGATCCTGGTGCTGTGCTTCGCCCTGGTCTGGCACATCTGGTGGATGGCCGCGGCCAGCTTCATCGCGATGATCGTGACCCTGATCGTGCGGTCCTACGACGAGGACGTGGACTACTACGTCAGTTCCGAAGAGGTGGCGCGCACTGAAGCGGCCAACCTTGCCAAGCTGAAGGAGGTACGCGCATGAACCTGTTGACCCGCCCCGAGCTGGCCAGCGACACGCAGGCGCACGAGGACCACCACGAGCACGACCACGGCCACGAACAGGGCGGCATGAAGGTGTTCGGCATGTGGGTCTACCTCATGTCCGACCTGGTGCTGTTCGGTTCGCTGTTCGCCTCGTACGCGGTGCTCAGCACCGCCTACGCCGGCGGCCCCACCGGCAAGGAGCTGTTCTCGCTGCCGTTCGTGATGGCCGAGACCTTCCTGCTGCTGGTCTCCAGCATCACCTACGGCCAGGCCGTACTGGCGATGCATCGCCACGACACCTCGGCGGTGCTGCGCTGGCTGGGCGTGACCTTCGTGCTCGGTGCCTCGTTCATCGGCATGGAGATCTACGAGTTCTCGCACCTGATCCACGAAGGCGCGGGCCCCAGCACCAGTGCCTACCTGTCGGCGTTCTTCGCGCTGGTCGCCACCCACGGCTTGCACGTGGCCAGCGGCCTGATCTGGATGGCGGTGCTCATGCACCAGGTCTACCGCCGTGGCCTGACCCCGACCAACATCACCCGTGTGTCGTGCCTGAGCCTGTTCTGGCACTTCCTGGACCTGGTGTGGATCTGCGTCTTCACCTTCGTCTATCTGATCGGAGCCTTCTGACATGGCCCACGTCGAAACCTCGCGCGCAGGCAATGCGCACGGCTCCACCAAGTCCTACCTGATCGGCTTCGTGCTGTGCGCGCTGCTGACCGTGGTGCCGTTCGCACTGGTGATGAACCCGGTGCTGTCGCGGCCGCTCACGCTGTTCCTGCTGGTTGGCTTCGCGGTGGCGCAGATCCTGGTACAGCTGGTCTATTTCCTGCACATGGACCGCAAGTCCGAAGGTGGCTGGAACCTGGCCAGCTTCGTGTTCACCCTGGTGATCCTGTTCATCATCGTCGCGTTGTCGGTGTGGATCATCTGGAGCATGCACTACCACATGATGATCAACTGAGCCTGCGAACCGTGAAAGGCATCGCGTTCCCCCAACGTGGCCTGCGGCTGGCCGCAGGCCTGCTGCTCGGCCTGCTGGCCGGTTGCAGTGCGCAGTCGCGCATGGACTTCTACTCCAAGGACATCGCCTGCGAAGAGCTCGGCCAGCACTGGTCGATGCCCGACAGCCGCGGCGCCTTGCGCGGGCCCAAGGATCTGGAGGGGCAGGTGACCTATCTGTTCTTCGGCTTCACCAGCTGCCCGGACGTGTGCCCGACCACCATGGTCGAGCTCAGCCAGGTCAAGCACCTGATGGGCAAGGATGCCGACCAGCTGCAGGTGGTGTTCGTCAGCGTTGACCCGGCCCGCGACACCCCGGAGGTTGCGCGGACCTACGTGGAAGCGTTCGACCCCAAGGCAATCGCGCTGGTCGGCAACGAAGCGCAGCTGGCGGCGATGGCCAGCGACTTCAAGGCGTTCTACGAAAAGGAACCCGGTCAGGTACCGGATACCTACACGATGAGCCACATTGCCGGCGGCTACGTGTTCGACCGCCAGGGTCGACTGCGCCTGTTCGCGCCCTATGGCATGCCGGTGGACAAGCTGTTTTCCGACGTGCAGCGCCTGCTGCTGGAGCCCGCTCATCCCGCCGCCGGCAACGACGCACTGGCCAGCTGCAGTCTCAAGCAAAGCGACACACTCGCCGCGCGCTGACGTCACCTCCACCGCGGTGGGTGCCGACCGTTGGTCGGCACTTCCCCACACACCCATCCCCGGCCGGCCAGGAGAGCCAACCGGCCGGGGCACCGCTCAACGCCTTACTTGGTCTCTTCCCACTGCACCACGTCCGGCTCGGTGGCGCGGATACCGGCGGTGGACAGCAGCCTGGTGGTCGCATCCAGCGCCGCGTTCACCGACGGGTACTCCACGATGGCCTGGCCTGAAGCCTTCGACACCTTCACCACGGTACCGCCAGTGGCGGCGGCTGCGCGCTGGGCCGAGGCTGCATCGGTGAAGAACACCTTGACCCGCGAGGTCGCCACCACCGGCGCGCCGTCACGGGACACCGCCGCCGCGAACTTGCCGGCACCGGCATCAGCAGGCGCGGCGGTGGCGCCATCCAGCGAACGCTTGGTACGCGCGCTGGTGGTCGCCGCCGCCTGCGGGGTGATCGTGAACTGGCCGCCGCTGGCCTGCTTCACGGTGGCCGAGGGCGACAGCTGGAAACGCGTGCCGCCCACGTCGAACGAGCGGCCGGTAGCGGACGCCTTCAGTTCCTGCGCATCCACGGTCGACAGGGTCCTGGCCGGAGGGGTCTGCCCCGAGCTCTGTGCCCAGGCAGGGGAGGTCATCGCCGCGAAGGCGAGCGTGCTCAACAGAATGGTCGTCTTCATCATCAGTGCCCCAGAACGCGGATCTTGAAGAATTCGAGGTTGCCACGCGATGCAGCGGTCGCGGCCTGCCCCATGTCGGTCACTTCCAGCGTCCAGGTGCCCGTGGCATTCTCATCCAGGAAGGCATTGCTGGACAGCAGGTCCCAGCTGGTGAAGTTGCTCTGCGCGCCACCCGTGCCCGAGCCGATCGCGGTGAACGCCGGCTGCACCACGCTGCGGGTGCCGCTGGGCGACACCAGCACGAACTGCAGCTGGCGCGTGTTGCGGTGGTTGACCCGGAAGCCCAGCTGCACGCTCTCGATGTTGCGCGCGCCGTTGGCCAGCTGGAAGGTCAGGCGTGCGGCGGCGGCCGAGGTGTTGCCGATGGCCACGGTACGCGTGGTGTTGCGCCAGCCGCTATCGACCAGCGCACCGAGCGACTGGAAGTTCTCGGCCACCTGCACCGCGCGTGCAGCGTTGACCACGCCGAAGCCATACCAGTTGCTGTAGGCACGGCCGGCAGCATTCACCGTCCAGCCCGGCACCAGCGTGCGGCCGTCGGCCAGCGTCACCGCCGGCTGGTTCGGGTGGTTGCGGGTGGCGGTGGTGGCCAGGATGTACTTCACATCGCGATAGGACAGGTTCGGATTGGCTTCCAGCACCAGCGCCGCCACGCCCGAGACCATCGGCGCCGACGCCGAGGTGCCGTTCATCTTGGCGGTGTAGTTGCAGGTGTTGTCGATGGCCGACAGGTTGCTGTCCAGCGTGTTCTGGCGGTTGGTGTTGGTGTTGCTGCCCTGCGCGCACCCGGTCACGTCGGTGGTGACGATGGCCGGGTCGTAGGCGCGTGCCACCAGGCCGGGCGCGTACTGCGCCTGCAGGCCGTACTCGCCGCCAAAGGCCGACACCCACAGCGCCGAGCCGGTGGACGAATACGACGAGCGCACGCCATCGGCGCGCACCGCGCCTACGGTGATGACGTTGAACAGGTTGTTGCGCGGGTCGCGGCCAGCCGGCACGCAGCCGGTGTTGCGGTTCTTGGTGTCGGTGGTGCAGACATCCTGGGTCTGGCTGATCGAGGCATTGTTGAAGTTGTTGCCGGCCGACTTCACGTAGATGCCGCCGCGGCCACCGCGCGTACCCGACAGCGCCTGCTCGTACGAACGAATCGTGTTTTCGCTGTACGCCAACGGCAGGTTCGGATTGCCCGGGCCGGCGCCCCAGCTGTTGTTGAACACCTGCACGTCGGCCGACTCCGCGCCGTCCCACCAGGCGTACTCGATGTTGCTCTGCTGGTTGCCCAGGGCCGAGCGCGAAATCGGGTTGAAGCCTTTCAGCGTCGCCGCCGGCGCCACACCGCGCACGCCCAGGTTGTTGGCGCCCACCGCGCCCGCAATGCCGCCGACCATGGTGCCGTGGTTGTCGACATCCGGGTTGGTCGGGGTGGGGTTGTTCGAGCCATTGGTGAAGTTCTTGCCGGCCACCGCCGCCACGTTGGCGGCCAGGTCCGGGTGCGCGATCTGCAGGCCGTCATCGACGATGGCGATGGTGACGCCCTGGCCACGGATGCCATTGCGGAACAGGCCATCCACGTTCAGGTCGTTGCCGGCCACCGGCAGGGTGTCAGCCGGGACCGTCTGCCCGGTGTTGAGCAGGTGCCACTGTATCCCCGCCAGTGGATCGGCCTGTTGGGCCTGGGCGGTGACGGCCAGACTGCCCAGCACCAGGGCAGTGGCAAGGGCCAGGCGCGCAGAGCGCGGTGGCGCGGAGCGTTGCGTGTGTCGCTTCATACACGAATCCTTCTGTTGTGAATCGGCATGGCAGGACGGCGGGGCGGAACTGCCCCATCGCAACGAGCCAAACGCGACACAACGAAGAACCCCCTACCTCTTCACACACCCAATCTGCAGATATGCCGATTGCGTCACAAACGCTTATGCCGCCGAGGAATAAAAGCCGGCGGTCGCGGCCCTCCTGCCCGTGCCATCATCGTTGGGCCGTCTCTCGCGGCCCCTTGCACAAGGAAGACCGATGGTCAGGAAAGACCCGGACACCGAAACCCCCGTGGACGAGGCCTTCCGTCCCACCCTGGCCTGGATGGCAAACGAGATCGCGGCCGGCCGTGCGCCCCACGCAGCGAACGTGCCCGCGTGCAGCGCCGACACCTGGGATGTCATCACCGGCATCATCACGGACTACGGGGAAACCCTGGTGCAGCTCCCCGAGGCCAGCTGGGAAACATCGGTCAGCCAGTGGCATGGCGAGCGCTGGAAGGTCCTGGTTGACCTATACACGGCTGGGGAAGGGCGAAGTGATCTGGTAATGGGTGTGGATATCGCCGAAACCGAAACCGGCTTCGAGTACAGTCTGCACCTGGTCTACGTTCCCTGAGGAGGCACGATGAAGCCGAAGCAATTCCGTCTGACCGCCGAGCAGATCATGCCTCTGCTGGAAGGCTATGGCGGATGCATCGCCACCGATCGCATCACCGTTGATGGCCAGCCCGTGGGTTACTGCTATCGCGAGGCGCCCGACAACGAGTTGGACAGTGGCTGGCGATTTCTTGCCGGTGACGAAGCCGAAGATTACTTGGACGAGCCGGGAAACTCCGGCGTGTACGACGTGAACACCATCGCCAACTGCGATCGTGCCGTCCTGGCAGTGGTAGACGCGCCGGCGGGTACTGAGTTCGAACGCACTGAAGACGGCCGGTTGCTGCCCGTCTGATCGGTGATGCCACGTGTTAGACGGCACCCATCCTGGTGGGTGCCGACCGTTGGTCGGCACATCCGTCCAAGCTTGCCGTCACTCCCACCGGTCATCATCGCGCGCCCTCACATCGCGCTGTGCTACTACAGCCCGTGCACCCTTCCGCACGGAGCACGATGATGGTCAATCCGCTCGCCCAGGCCCATCGCGGCCTCGGCACCACACTGTTCAGCCTGTTGAACCCGATACCCTTCGGTTTCTTCGTCGGCGCACTGATCTTCGACGCGATCTACCTCAACAGCGCCGAGGTGATGTGGGGCAAGGCAGCCGCCTGGCTGATCACCTTCGGCCTGCTGATCGCCATCGTGCCGCGCCTGATCAACCTGTTCGCGGTCTGGCGCCGCAACGGCACGGCCACCCGCATCGACCGCATCGACTTCTTGCTCAACCTGGTCGCGGTGGTGCTGGCCATCTGGAACGCCTTCGTGCACAGCCGCGATGCGTACGCCGTTGCGGTGCCGGGCACGATCCTGTCGGCGCTGACCGTGGCCCTGATTGCCCTGGGCCTGATCCTGCTGTCACTGCAGCCGCCGGTGCTGCAGGGAGGTCGTCATGGCTAAGCACATCCTGCCCACCGTCGCCGCGCTGGCACTGGCGGTCACCCTGTCGGCCTGCGCGGGCAAGGCCGAATACCACCCCGCTGACCAGTCCGGCGCACAGCCGCCGTTGCCGGCACCGAAGAACTTCCTGATGCCGCCGATGCAGGTGCCCAAGGGCGTCGGCTGGGCCGACGGCCAGTCGCCCTCGGTGGCAGAGGGCCTGAAGATCGAGCGCATCGCCGCCAACCTGCTGCATCCGCGGCGGCTGTTGACCCTGCCCAACGGCGATGTGCTGGTGGTGGAAGGCAACGGCCCCGGCGAAGAACCGGTCACCACGCCCAAGCAGTGGATTGCCGGCAAGGTGAAGGCGCGCTCGGGCAAGGCCGGCAAGGGCGGCAACCGGGTCACCCTGCTGCGCCGCTCGCCGGGAACGAACACCTGGACCCAGCACGTCTACATCGAAGGCCTCCACTCGCCGTTCGGCATCCAGCTGATCGGTGACACGCTGTACGTGGCCAACACCGGCAACATCATGCAGTACCACTACGTGCCCGGCGAAACCCGCATGTCCGACAAGGGCCGCGAGTTTACCGACCTGCCCAGCACCATCAACCACCACTGGACCAAGGAACTGCTGGCCAGCCGCGATGGCCGCAAGCTGTACGTGGGCGTGGGTTCCAACAGCAACATCACCGAGAATGGCCTGGCCGTCGAATACCGCCGTGCGGTGGTGCTGGAAGTGGACGTGGCCACCCGTGGCAGCCGCATCTTCGCCTCGGGCATCCGCAACCCGACCGGGCTGGACTGGGAACCAAGCACCGGTACGCTGTGGGCCGTGGCGAACGAGCGCGACGAGATCGGTGCCGACCTGGTGCCGGATTACCTGACCTCGGTGAAAGAAGATGGTTTCTACGGTTGGCCCTACAGCTACTACGGCCAGCACGTGGACGAGCGCGTGCAGCCGCAGCGGCCGGACCTGGTGGCCAAGGCGATCGTGCCCGACTACGCGATCGGCTCGCACGTGGCGCCACTGGGCCTGCTGTTCTACACCGGCCAGGCACTGCCGGCGCAGTACCACGGCGGCGCCTTCATCGGTGAACACGGCAGCTGGGACCGCTCGCCGCTGAGCGGGTACGAAGTGGTGTACGTACCGTTCAAGGACGGCAAGCCGACCGGGCGGCCACAGACTGTGGTCAGTGGCTTCGCCTCGAAGGACGAGAAGACGCTGATGGGTGCGCCGGTGGGGATGGCCATGGATGCAGAGGGCGCGCTGCTGGTCGCCGACGACGTGGGCGACGTGGTGTGGCGGGTGTCGGCCAAATAGCTGTGTAGCGTCGAGCCACGCTCGACTGCTGTGGATCCGGCCTTTGTAGAGCCGAGATCCTATGTTCGTGGTCAAGCCTGCTGGAAGCAGGCTTGACCCACTTTCAGCATGGCCGGGTCAAAGTCCCGGCCGCTCTTGAAGACGCCCCAAGCGATCCTGGCCAGCTTTCTGGCCAGGATGTTGA